>NZ_WKFA01000063.1:0-32953 GCF_021605325.1 Pseudomonas sp. PA-7-1E | reverse complement strand
GTCCATGGCGATCACGAAGAATTCCGCTTGGTCGACTTTGGCGGCGTGGAGGATTTCCGGGCGTTGGGGGTCGCCGTAGAACACCGGCATGCCGCCGAAACTGCGGGTCAGCTCGATGGTTTCCACCGAGGTGTCGAGGGCGATGAACGAGATGTTCTGCGCGCGCAGGATTCGCGCCACGATCTGGCCCATCCGGCCCATGCCGGCGATGACCACGCGAGGCGCATCGCTTTCGATGGCGCGGTATTCCTCGGGCACTTCCACCGGCTTGGCCTTGGGTTTGAACAGCTTCGGACACACCAGCAACAGCAGCGGAGTCACGGCCATGGACAGGGTGATGGTGAGCACCAGCACGTCGTACAGCTGCGGTTCGAACAGGCCCTGGTCGCGACCGATCTTGAACACCACGAAGGCGAACTCACCCCCCGCCGCCAGCACCACGCCCAGGCGCAGGGCACTTTCGCGATTGAGGTCGCCCACCATCCGCCCGACGGCGTACAGCAGCGGCAGCTTCAAGCCGATCAGCAGCAGGGTCAGGCCGATCACCACCAGTGGCGTGCTGAGCAGCAAACTGAGGTTGGCGCCCATGCCCACGCTAATGAAAAACAGCCCCAGCAGCAGGCCCTTGAATGGCTCGATCTGGGATTCCAGTTCGTGGCGGTATTCCGAATCCGCCAGCAGCAGGCCGGCGAGGAAGGCCCCCAGGGCCATGGACACGCCCACCAACTCCATCAGCCAGGCGGTGCCGATCACCACCAGCAGCGCGGTGGCGGTGGACACTTCGCGCAGGCCGGTCTTGGCCACAATGCGAAACACCGGGCGCAACAGGTAGCGCCCGCCGATGATCACCACCGCGATGCTGCCGAGGATCTGCAACACATGTTGCAGGCCCTGGGCTTCGGTGGTCGGATGATCGCTGCCGGCCAGCAACGGCACCATGGCGATCAGCGGGATGGCGGCGATGTCCTGGAACAACAGGATGGCAAAGGCCAGGCGCCCGTGGGGTTGGTTGAGCTCCTTGCGTTCGGCCAGGCTTTGCAGGCCAAACGCCGTAGACGACAGCGCCAGGCCCAGGCCCAGCACGACGGCGCTGTTCCACGACTGGCCAAACAGCCATAGCGCGACCGCGCCCATCACCACACCGGTGAGCAGGACCTGGGCCAGACCGACGCCGAACACCGCCTTGCGCATCACCCACAAGCGTTTGGGCGACAGCTCCAGGCCGATGATGAACAGCAACAGCACCACGCCCAGTTCAGAGAACTGCGCCACGCTTTGCGGGTTGCCGATCAGGCCGAGAACCGACGGGCCGATGATCACACCGGCAAACAGATAGCCCAGCACCGCGCCCAATTGCAGGCGCTTGGCCAGGGGCACGGCCAGCACGGCGGCGAACAGGAACACCACGGCTGCTTGTAACAGGTTGCCTTCATGGGGCATCACGAACTCCATCGTTTACGTAGATCAACTCGGGGGGCCATTGTGGCGAGGGAGCTTGCTCCCGCTGGGCTGCGAAGCGGCCCCAAAAAACTGCGGGCGCTGCGCACCCGAGCGGGAGCAATCTCTGGCCACAAAAATATTCCACAGCAGGGGAAATAGAGCGCTATTAGAGCGCTTTTTCACATTTTGAAACTTGTATTTTTGTCGCGACAGTCAATGGATGTTGGCTCTCATCCCATTCTTACGCCGATTTTACGAAAGTATTAATACCATTTAATTCAATGGCTTTCGCGCAGGTCTACTAACGTTTCGAAAAACTGGATCAGTAGTCACCACGGTCAGGTGTTTCGAATTCGATGCGTGTGGATCGGTGAAGCAAGGCGTGCACGCAGTCACGGATGAAAGGCTTGGACCACAAGGAGTAGAACGTGGATAGAAGACTTGCGACTGCCGCTTTACCTCGTATTTCTGCGCTTTCTCTTGCGATCCGCCTGGGAGTGGCCGGGCTGGTGATGGGGCTGGCGAGCCCGGATGTGTTTGCCGCCTGCAGCCCGGCAAGTCCTGCGGCCGGCGCGACGGTGACCTGTACGGGCGTGCCGTCATTGCCATTGTTCCTCAACACTTTCAGCAGCGCGGTCAATAACCTGACGGTCAACGTCAATGCCGGGGCGCAACTCAACGCAACACTGGGCGGCAAAGCACTGACCCTGACCGGCAACAACGCCACGTTGAACAACTCCGGCACCATTGACCCGGCACTCCTCGGATTGGTTTCAGTGTTGAGCGGTGGTGTGGTGATCGGCAACACGGCAGCCAGCGTGTTGAACATCACCAACAGTGCCACCGGCATCATGCGCGGTACTGGCGCGTTGCTGGGGCTGAACCTGGCCTCGTTGGATGGCATGGCCCTGAACGCCACCAACGGCGCAGGCGGCACCACCACGATCGTCAACAACGGCGTCATTGGTTCTTCCTCCTTGCTCGGCCTGTCGCTGTTCACGTCCGATACCCCGGTGGTAGCCGTGCAGGGTGGCGGGCAGGTCAATATGACCAACAACGGCGCCCTGACCGGGCGCGTGGCGTTCGAGAGCTCTGCTACGGGAAACACGTTCCGCAACACCGGCACTATCTCTGGCGGCGTGTCGATGGGGGCCGCCAGTACCAACACCTTTACGGCAGTCACGGGCTCGCAAGTGACCAACGGTGGCGGTATCGGCGTAAGCCTGGGCGGCCTGATCGGCGTGAACCTGACGTTTGCGCCCACCGGCCAGGTGGACGGCGGCGCAGGCGGCAGCAACTCGCTGATCCTTGAAAACACGACGGGCGTCGGTGGTGGCAGTACAGGCACCGGCACGGCTTCAAGCGCCAACTATGTCAACTTCAACAACCTGGCCATCAACAGTGGCACCTGGACGTTGCAGGGGCCGTTGGTCAGCGGCAGCACTACGCTCAATGGCGGTGTCGCGCAATTCAATAACAACGCGACATTTGGCAGCGGTGTGCTCACGTCTAACGGCGGTGCTATCGAGGCCACCGGCAACGGCCTGACCCTGACCAACCTGATGACCCTGGGTACCGGTGGTTTAACGGTACAGGGCGCCTCGACCGGGCTGACCCTGAATGGTGTGATCTCGGGCGCCGCGGGTGTGAGCAAAGCGGGTACCGGCGAGTTGATCCTCAGCGGGGCCAACACCTTCCAGGGTGGTACCACCTTGAACGCCGGCACGCTTACATTGGGCAATGCCGCAGCGCTAGGTACCGGTGCCTTGACCGTTGCGGGGGCGAGTACGTTGCAGAGCAATGCAGCCTTGACCACCAGCAATGCAATCGCCTTGAACGCCAATCTGACCGTAGACGGCGTGAACCCGCTGACCCTTGGCGGGGTTGTCAGCGGTGGTTCCGGGTTGATCAAGGAGGGCGTATCGAGCCTGGCGCTTACGGGCAACAATACTTACACCGGCGCCACGGCCCTCAACGCCGGTTCGCTGGTGGTTGGCTCCAATACTGCGCTCGGCGCCAGTGTGTTGAACGCCTCGGCGGGTACCACGTTGGATGCCAGTGCAGCAGTGAGCCTGGGCAATAACCTCAACCTGGGCGGTAACCTGACCCTCGGCGGCAGCAACGCGCTGACCCTTGGCGGTGTGGTGGCGGGCCTTGGTGGGTTGATCAAGAACGGCCCGGCGGATCTGATCCTCAATCAAGCGAACACTTACCTGGGCAACACAGCGCTGAACAGCGGCAAGCTGGTAGTTGGCGCCAGTGGTGCCTTGGGCGCGGGTACGTTGAATGCAGCCGGGGGCACGACCCTGGACGCCAGTACCAGTACGACGCTGGCCAACGCGATCAACCTGGCCGGTAACCTTGGAATCGGTGGCAGCGCCAACCTGACCCTGGGCGGCACGGTCAACGGTGCAGGCAGCCTGACCAAAGGCGGCGCGGCCGGCCTGACACTCAGCGGCAGCAATAATTTCCTGGGCGGCACTACTCTGAATGCGGGCAGCCTGACCGTCGGCAGCAATACGGCGCTTGGCCTGGGCAACTTGACCGTCGGCGGCGCCGCAACCCTGGACAGCAACTCAGCGGTGGCACTGGGCAATGGCATTGTCCTCAACGCCGGGCTGATCGTCGGCGGCACCAATGGGCTGACCCTGGGCGGTGTGGTCAGCGGCGCGGGGGCGCTGATCAAGGATGGCCTGGCCAACCTGACCCTTGACGGCACCAACACGTTCACCGGTGGCACCAGCCTCAACGCCGGTACGTTGACCTTGGGCACGGCAGGCGCATTGGGCGCGGGCCCCTTGACGGTCGGCGGTGCGGCAACCCTGGATAACAGTGCGGCCCTTACCCTGGGCAACGGGATTGCCTTGAATGGCGACCTGACGCTCGCGGGCAACAATGACCTGAATCTCAGCGGCGTGCTCAGCGGCGCCAGTGCGCTGATCAAAAATGGCTTGGCTGACCTGACCTTGAGCGGCAACAACACGTTTACCGGGCCATTGAATATTGTCTCCGGCAGCGTCACCACCGGCAGCGCCGGTGCATTGGGCAGCACCTCCGGCGTTGATGTCAGCGCTGGCGCTGCGCTGAACCTGGGCGTCGATTCCAGCCTGGCCGGCCTCAGCGGTGCGGGTGGCGTGGCAGTCGGCGGCGGTTTGGAACTCACCGTGGGTGGCGTGAACACCAGCAGTACTTTTGACGGTGACCTCAGCGGCGCGGGCAGCTTGATCAAGGTGGGTACCGGCACGCTCACGCTCAACGGAATCAATGGCATCACCGGTAACACGGCGATCAACGCGGGCACTCTGGATGTCGATGGTTCCCTGGGCAGCGCGTCGGTCAACGTGAATACCGGCGGCACCCTCACCGGCAGTGGCTCGCTATTGGGTACGGCGAATATCAACAACGGCGGGCACCTGGCGCTGGGCAGTGGCACGACCTTGTCGGCTGGCGGCCTGAACATGAGTGCCGGGGCCAGTCTGGATGTGGCGCTTGGCGCACCGTCGCTGACCTCGCTGATGAATGTCGGTGGCAACGTGAATCTGGCCGGCGACCTCAATGTGAGCGATGCCGGTGGCTTTGGCGCCGGCGTGTATCGCTTGATCAACTACACCGGCGGCTTGACCGGCGCATTGAACGTCAACACGGTGCCGCTGGGTTATGGCCTGGGTGATCTGCTGGTACAGACCTCAGTGGGCAGCCAGGTCAACCTGGTGGTAGCGGCGCCGAATATTCGTTTCTGGGACGGCAGCAACACCCTTGCCAACGGCACTGTCGACGGTGGCAACGGCACCTGGACAGCGGGGGGCACCAACTGGACCTCGGCCGACGGCATTTCCAACCAGACCTGGGGCGGTGGCTTTGCGGTGTTCCAAGGTGCTGCGGGGACTGTCAGCGTGAATGGCGTACAAACCATCACCGGTCTGCAATTCGTCACCGATGGCTACAGCCTGGTCAATGGCACCGGTGGGCAGTTGAGCACCGGCAGCGGCAACTTCGCCGTACGTGTCGACCCACTGGCGACTGCCACCCTCGGCGTCGATATCACCGGCGCGGGCGTTCTGAACAAACTCGATACCGGCACGCTGGTGCTCAATGGCGCCAACAGCTACACCGGTGGCACCTTGCTCAATGGCGGTACCTTGGTGGTCGGCAGCAACACCGCGCTGGGTACTGGCGCCCTGACTGCTGCGGCGGGCACCACACTGGACAGCAACGCCTCCGTAACCCTGGGCAATAATGCGGTACTCAGCGGCAGCCTGACGGTCGGCGGCAGCAACGCATTGGCGCTCAATGGCGCCATCAGTGGCATCGGTGGTCTGGTGAAGAACGGCACGGCAGACCTGACACTCGGCGGCACCAATACCTTCCTGGGCCCTGTGGCCTTGAACGCAGGCGGGCTGATCCTGGCCAGCAATACGGCGCTGGGCGCGGGCGTGTTGAACGCCGCCGGCGGCACAACATTGGACGCCAGCACGGCGGTTACCACCTCCAACGCGATCAATCTGGCTGGCAACCTGGGCATCGGCGGCACCGCTGACCTGACGCTCGGCGGCGCAATCAACGGTGCGGGCAGCCTGACCAAGGAGGGCGCGGCCAATCTGATCCTCAGCGGCGCCAACGCCTACCTGGGTGGCACCACCCTGAACGCCGGTACGCTGACCTTGGGCAGCGCCACCGCCCTTGGTCTGGGCAACCTCACCGTTGGCGGCGCGGCGACCCTGGATAACACGGCAGCGCTGAGTGTGGGCAATGGCGTCGTGATTGACGCCAACCTCGCCGTCACCGGCAGCAATGACCTGACCCTGGGTGGCCTGGTCACCGGCACGGCTGGCCTGAGCAAAGACGGCGCGGCCAACCTGACCCTCAATGGCGTCAACACCTTCCAGGGCGGCACCACCCTCAACGCCGGCACGCTGACCCTGGGCACGGCAGCGGCCCTGGGTACCGGCGCCTTGAACGTAAACGGCGCGGCCACGCTGGCCAACAGCACACCGCTGGTATTGGCCAATGCGGTCAACCTCAACGCTGGGCTGACCGTGGGCGGTCTCAACAATAACCTGACCCTGGCCGGCGTGCTGGCCGGCAGCGGTAGCCTGGTCAAAACCGGCACGGCGGATGTGAGCCTCACCGGTACTAACACCTTCAGCGGCCTGTTCGATGTGCAATCGGGCAGCCTCACCACGCTGGGCAATGGGGCACTGGGTGTCGGCGCCGGGGTCAACCTGGCGAGCGGTACGTCCTTGAACCTGGGCGGCAGCGCCAGCCTGGGCGCCCTCACGGGTACCGGGCTTGCAACCGTAGGGGCCGGCAGCACCTTGAGCGTCGGCAACAATAACCTCGACAGCACTTTCGACGGCGTCGTGGCAGGCCTCGGCAACCTGACCAAAGACGGCACAGGCGCCTTGACCCTCGGTGGCCTCAGCGTGGTGACCGGCGATGCCCAGGTCAACGCCGGCAGCTTGCTCGTCAATGGCTCACTGGCCAGCGCCAATGTGGCGGTGGGCAGTGGCGCCACCCTCGGCGGTACCGGCACCTTGCTGGGTAATGTGAGCATCGCCGACGGCGGCCACCTGGCCGTCAATTCCGGCGCGACCCTGACCACCGGTTCGCTGCTGCTCAATGCCAACTCCAACCTGGATGCGGGCCTCGGCGCGCCCGCCACGGGCGGCACCGCGCTGGTGCAGGTCAACGGCAACCTGACTCTGGACGGCACCCTCAACGTCACGGATATCGGCGGCTTCGGTGCGGGTATCTACCGCCTGATCGACTACACCGGCGGCCTGACCAACAACGGCCTGCTGCTGGGCAGCCTGCCGGTGAACATCCCGGCCAGCGGCCTGGACCTGCAAACCGCTATCGGTAACCAGGTCAACCTGCTGGTCAACGGCAGCACCAACGTGCAGTTCTGGGACGGCAGCCAAACCACGGGCAATGGCACCATCGAAGGCGGCAGCGGCACCTGGAGTGCAGGCGCCAGCCAATGGACCGGCGTCAACGGCGCATTCAATACAGCCTGGACCCCGAACAGCTTTGCCGTGTTCCAAGGCACGGCGGGCACTGTCACGGTTGACGGCGCGCAAGCAATCACTGGGTTGCAGTTCGTCACGGATGGCTACAACCTGGCGGGCGGCACGGCGGGGGCCTTGACCCTCTTCAATGGCACCGGTGGCAACACCGCTGTGCGTGTCGATCCTGGCGTCACCGCCACCCTGGGCGTCGCGCTCAACGGCGGTGGCACCCTGGCCAAGCTCGACACCGGCACCCTGGTGCTCAACGGCGCCAATAGCTACACCGGCGGCACCGCACTCAATGGCGGCACGCTGGTGGTCGGCAATGACAGTGCCCTGGGCAGCGGCGTATTGACCACCGCCAATGGCACCACTTTGGACAGCAACGCTGTGGTCAACCTGGCCAACAATGTGGACGTCAACGGTACGTTGACCGTCGGCGGCAGCAATGCCCTGACCCTGGCCGGCACCGTGGCGGGCACGGGCAGCCTGATCAAAAATGGCATCGCCAACCTGACCCTCAGTGGCAACAACACCTATGCCGGCCCAACCGCACTCAACGCAGGCGGCCTGATCCTGGCCTCCAACACGGCCCTGGGCAGTGGCGCCCTGAACGCGGCTGCCGCCACCACCCTCGACAGCAGCACGGCGGTCGCCCTGGCCAATACGGTCAATCTGGCCGGCAACCTGGGCATTCTAGGCACCGCCGACCTGAGCCTGAACGGCCTGGTCAGCGGTACCGGTGGTCTGACCAAAACCGGCGCGGGCGACCTCACGCTCAACGGCGCCAATGCCTACTTGGGCGGCACGCAGTTGAATGCCGGCTCCCTGACCCTGGGCAATGCGTCGGCCCTGGGCAGCGGTGCCTTGGCGGTCAATGGGGCAGCCACCCTGGACACCAACACGGCGTTGGCCCTGGCCAATAACACCAGCCTGAATGCCGCGCTCACCGTCGGCGGCAGCAACGACCTGAGCCTCAACGGCGTGGTGGACGGCAGTGGTTCGTTGACCAAGGCCGGTGGCGCCAACCTGACTCTGAACGGCGCCAATACCTACAGCGGCGGCACGGCACTCAATGCCGGTACGCTGACCCTCGGCAGCACCACGGCCCTGGGCGCGGGCGCGCTGACCGTCGGCGGTGCGGCGACCCTGGCCAATAGCACGCCGCTGGTGCTGGCCAATGGGGTCAACCTCAATGGCGACCTCAGCGTCGCTGGCAGCAACAACCTGACCCTGGCCGGCGTACTCGCTGGCAATGCAGCGCTGATCAAGAATGGCGCGGCGGACCTGCTGCTGACTGGCAACAACAGCTTCAGCGGCCCACTGACCGTGGCGGCCGGCAGCGTGACCACGGCGGGTAATGGTGCGCTGGGCACCACCTCCGGCGTCACTGTCGGCAGCGGCGCGAGCCTCAACCTGGGTGGCAATGCCAACCTCAACAGCCTGGCTGGCACCGGTACGGTGCAGGTGGCGGGCGGCGCTACGCTGGCGGTGGGAGGCAGCAACCTCGATAACAGCTTTGGCGGCGCGCTCAACGGTGCCGGCAACCTGGATAAAAACGGCAGCGGGGTGCTCAACCTGAGCGGCACCAATGCCCTCAGCGGCGCGGCCAACGTCAACGGCGGTACCTTGAATGTCACAGGTTCCCTGGCCAGCGGCACGGTGGCGGTGAACAGCGGCGCAACCCTGGCCGGCAGCGGTTCATTGGCCGGCGCGGTGACCGTGGCCGACGGTGGGCACATCGGCCTGGCCTCCGGCAGCACGCTGTCGGTGGGCTCGTTGGTACTGGGCGGCAACTCGAACCTGGATGTCGGTCTCGGCACTCCGGTGCTGGGTGGCGGCACAGGCCTGCTGAATGTCGGCGGCAATCTGACCCTGGACGGCAACCTCAATGTCACCGATATCGGCGGCTTTGGCAGCGGCGTCTATAACCTCATCAACTACACCGGAGCCTTGACCGATAACGGCCTGGCTCTTGGCACACTGCCAGGCAGCGTGGTGCCGGGCGACCTGCAAGTGCAGACCGCGATCACCAACAAGGTCAACCTGCTGGTGACCGCGCCCAACACCACCGTGCAGTTCTGGGATGGTAATCAATTGATCGGCAACCGTGCCATCGACGGCGGCAACGGCTCTTGGAGCGTTGGTGATACCAACTGGACCAATGTCGACGGCACCCTCAACCAAAGCTGGGTCAACAGCTTCGCGGTGTTCCAAGGCGCGGCAGGCAACGTGACGGTGGACGGCACGCAGAACATCACCGGCATGCAGTTCGTCACCGACGGCTACACCCTGGGCGCCGGCACGGCGGGCGTGCTCAACCTGGTCAATGGCGGCACCGGCAACACCGCGGTGCGCGTCGACCCGAACGCCACCGCGACCCTGGGCGTGACCCTCAACGGCGCCGGCACCCTGGCCAAGCTCGACAGCGGCACCCTGGTACTCAACGGCAGCAATGGCTACACCGGCGGTACCGCGCTGAACGGCGGCACCCTGGTGGTGGGCAATAACAGTGCCCTGGGCACAGGCGCCCTGACGGCGGCCGGTGGCACCACCCTGGACAGCAACGCGGCGGTCAGCCTGGCCAATGCGGCCGTGCTCAGCGGTGCGTTGACGGTGGGTGGCAGCAACGCGCTGACCCTCAATGGTGGCATCAGCGGCAGCGGCGGCCTGGTGAAAAACGGTGCGGCAGCGCTGACGCTCAATGGCGTCAACAGCTACAGCGGCGGCACTGGCCTGAACGCCGGTCAATTGATCCTTGGCAATAATGCTGCCCTGGGCAGTGGTGCCTTGACGGTGGGCGGCGCGGCGCAACTGGATGGCGGCACCGACCTGCAACTGGCCAATGCCCTCAACCTCGGTGGCCCGCTGACCCTGGCCGGCAGCCACGACCTGGCCCTCAACGGCGTGGTCAGCGGCAGCGGCAGCCTGGTGAAAAATGGCAACGGCGCCTTGTTGCTGACCGCTGCCAACACCTACAGCGGCGGCACCACGCTCAACGGCGGCAGCACCACGGGCAACGCCACCAGCCTGCAAGGCGCTATCGCCAACAACGCGGCGTTGACCTTTGAGCAAGCCATTGACGGCACCTACACCGGCAACCTTACCGGCGCTGGTGTACTGAACAAAACCGGCACCGGAGCGTTGCTGCTGACTGGCAACAACACCTTTACCGGTACTACCAACGTCAACACCGGCAGCCTGCTGGTCAACGGCACCTTGAACAGCGCCGCAGTGCAAGTCGCCAGCGGCGCGACCCTCGGCGGCAGCGGGACTCTGGGCGGTGCGGTGAACATGGCAGACGGCTCGGTGCTCCAGGCCGGCGCCGCGACGCCGCTGTCGGTGGGTTCGCTGGCCTTGTCATCGGGCACCACCCTGGACTTCGCCCTCGGCGCACCGGGTGCTTCCAGTACGGCGGTGAACGTGGCGGGCAACCTGACCCTGGACGGCACTCTCAACGTCAGCGATACCGGCGGCTTCGGCGTCGGCGTGTACCAACTGTTCCGCTACGGCGGCAGCTTGACCGATAACGGCCTCACCTTTGGCACCTTGCCGGTGGCCCTGGGCAACCTGAGCCTGCAAACGGCGCTGGCCAACCAGCTCAACCTGGTGGTGCAAACCGCGCCAGGGCAAATCCAGTTCTGGAACGGCGGCACCACCAACCCCGATGGCACCATTACCGGTGGCAGTGGTACCTGGGGCCCGGGCACCAACTGGACTGACCCGACCGGCACCCAGGGGCAGGCGTCCACCAACCAGTTCGCGGTATTTGGCGGGCAGGGCGGCACCGTGACCGTGGTTGGCAACCAAGGCTTCACCGGCCTGCAAGTGCTGGACGCCGGCTACGTGCTGACGGCCGGCGAAGGCGGCAGCTTGAGCCCGACCAATGCGGCGGATGGCAGCCTGGCGCCAGTGCGGGTCAATTCCGGCGTGACCGCTCAGATTGATGCTCCGCTGGTGGGGACCGGCGGCATCAACAAACTGGATGCCGGTACCTTGCTGCTGACTGGCGCGAATACCTACACCGGCGGCACTACCGTCAGTGGCGGTACGCTGGCGGGCACCACCACCAGCCTGCGTGGCAGGATCCTCAACAACGCGCGGTTGTTGTTTACCCAACGCACCAATGGCCAATTCAGCGGCACCTTGAGCGGCACCGGTGCGCTGATCAAGCAAGGCGCAGGCGCGCTGTTGCTGACCGGCAACCAGCCGTTCAGCGGCACCGTGGCGGTGGAAGAGGGCGTGTTGCAAGTGGGCAACGCGGCCAACCCAGGCGCCGTGCTCGGCGGCCAAGTCACCGTGGCCAACGGTGCGGGGCTGACTGGTAACGGCAGTGTCGGTTCGCTGGTCAACAACGGCTCGGTGACACCCGACAGCGGCAAGCTGACCGTGGCCGGCAACTTTACCAACGCCAGTACCGGTGCGCTGAACCTGGTGATCACCCCATCCACCACCGGCTCCCTGGCCGTGGGCGGCACCGCCAACCTGGGCGGCACCTTGAATGTGGTCAACCTGACACCCTATGCCGGCGCCACCACCTACACCCTGCTGACGGCGGGCGCAGTCAACGGTACCTTTGCCACCACCAATCTGGAGAACTTGGCGTTCCTCACTTCCGCGTTGAACTACAGCCCAACCCAAGTGGCCCTGGCGGTCAGCCGCAACGACGTCAGTTACGCCAGTGTGGCGGCCACTGGTAACCAGCGCGGCGTGGCGGCGGCGTTGGGCACAGGCACCGGAGTCGGTGGCGCAGCGGTGCAAAACGCCCTGCTTAATGGTGATGTGGCAGCGGCACGCGCGGCCTTCGACAGCTTGTCCGGCGAAATCCACGCCAGCACCGCCAGCGCCATGCTTGAAGACTCGCGTTACGTGCGTGATGCGGTCAACGAGCGCCTGCGCCAACCCGGTTGCTACCGCGAGGACGACCCGCGCAATGCCCTGGCACCCAGCGAAAACCACCTGAGCAGCGCCGGTTGTCACGGTGAGATGGTCGGCTGGATGCGCGTGCTCGGCACCTGGGGCCATATGGGCGGTGACAGCAACAGCGCCAAGCTGGACCGCAACCTCAGCGGCTTCCTGCTCGGCACCGACAAGCAAGTGGACGACGCCTGGCGCGTCGGTGTGGCCGCCGGCTACACCCGTAGCGACCTGGACGCCAAGCGCCGCAATTCCAGCGCCGATGTGGACAGCTACCACCTGATGGCCTACACCGCCTACCAGCAGGAAGCCTTCGCCGCACGCATGGGCGTGGCGTACAGCTGGCATGACGTCGAAAGCAAACGCAACGTGGCCGTCGGTGGCGAGGGCCAACGCCTCAAAGCCGATTACAAGGCACGCAGTGCGCAGGTGTTCGGTGAAGTCGGCTACACCATCCAAACCCCTAGCGTGGCCCTGGAACCGTTCGCCGGCCTGGCCTACGTCAACTACGACAGCGACACCATCAAGGAAAAAGGCGGTTCGGCAGCCCTGCGTGGCGATGCCGACCAGGACATCACCTACTCGACCCTGGGCGTGCGCATTGGCCAGACCATCACCCTGGGCAACGGCTCGAAAATCACCCCACGGGGCAGCATCGGCTGGCGCCATGCCTTCGGTGATACCAAGCCCGACGCCGACCTGAGCTTTATCAATGGCGGTGGCTCGTTCAGCACCCAAGGCGTGCCGATTGCCAAGGACAGTGCAGTGGTGGAAGCGGGGCTGGATTACCAGATCAGCCAGAACGGCAGACTGGGCCTGGGCTATTCGGGCCAACTCTCGCGTAACGACAAGGACCACGCAGTGACCGTGAGTTTCTCCCTCGGTTTTTGATCACGGCCGAGTTTTTTGAACCGCCCGAAAGGGCGGTTTTTTTTGGAAGATTTTTTGAAGAAGTACGTTGGTTCATGAAAGCAGGGCATTTATTGCTCACCGGGCAGCCTGAAGGATGTGAATACTATTTCTTCCGGAACACGGCTGGCGACCAACCGACGCCGGCCTAAAGTTATGCACTTGAGTTTATATTCCTTGGGTGGCATATTTGCATGGTCTGGGACATTGAATACACGGATGAATTCGAAGAGTGGTGGGATGGCTTGGATGCAAAGGAGCAATCGTCGGTGGCTGCCAGTGTTGATTTGCTGGGGCTGTTCGGGCCTGGGCTGCGCTTTCCCCATAGCAGCGATATCAAGGGTGCTCGGCACGGCAACCTGCGAGAGTTGCGGGTACAGCATGCAGGGCGACCTTACAGGGTGTTGTATGCCTTCGATTTTCGGCGCTGTGCAGTGTTGCTGATAGGTGGCGATAAAACCGCACAGCACCGTTGGTACCACGAGTACGTACCCTTGGCAGAGAAGCTGTACGACGTACATTTAGACTCATTGCGTAAAGAGGGCCGTGACCATGGCTAAGAAATTCGCGGAACTGAAAGCTCGCATGACACCTGAGGCGCACGCCGATGCCGAGCAGATATTTCAGCAACACTTGAAAGAAATGCCGCTGCATGAGTTGCGCAAAGCCCAGCAACTGAGCCAGGCAAGCCTGGCAAAGGCATTGAATATCAACCAGGCAGCGGTTTCGAAGATGGAGCGTCGTACTGATATGTACATCAGCACGTTGCGTGACTACATACGTGCGATGGGGGGCGAGCTGGAAATCATCGCCACTTTTCCGGATGGCCAGGTCAAAATTGACAACTTTGCCTGTTGAAGTAGCTGGGCTCTTCGCCAGATTCAGGCTATTCCAATTGTCCTGAGCGTGGCGAACGCTGGTCAGGATTCACCTTCCTTGTCGGCTCTGTTTGTTACTATCGCCATCCCTTCCGCCAGGAGTCACCGCCCCATGCAACACCAGTGGGATGAAATGCACCGCACCCGCAAACCCACGTTCGTCTTGTGTGGCGAGCCCCAGGGGGATGTGCTCAATCTCTATGTTCACGGTTATTCGGCATTCTTCAACCGTCAGCAACTGGGCAGTTTCAAGGAGCAACTGGCCGGTATCGAAGGGTCGACCAACCTGATGTTGTTCTGGCCGGCGGGGCATTTTCTGGAAAACCTGTTTGCACCGTTCAAGGACGTGCTCGCCTCGCTGCTCGGCGGTGGCGGCCTGGGCGCGGCGACGGTGGGCGTGGGCAAGGCCATTGCCTATTTTCTCGACCATTACAAAAGTGTCGAGGCACGGGTCGATGAAGTGGCCAAGACGTTATTGCCAGAGCTGGCCGGCTACCTGCACGACCAGTCGCTGCCGGTACGGCGTATCAACCTGATCGGCCACTCCCTGGGCGCGCGTATCCTGGTCAAGAGCTTGCTGGCCAGCCCCGAGATTGCTCGCGAACTGCCGCTCGATAACCTGTTGTTGATGGGCGGGGCGATTTGTACATCGAGCCCCTGGGATGATGTGTCGGCGCCGCTCAAGGGGCGGTTGATCAACTGCCACTCCAGCAAGGACTGGGCGCTGGCCATGAAACCCGATACCGAGCGTTGCATTGGCCGCTATGCGATTGACGTAACGCCCGCGCTCAAGTCCAAGGTCACCAATGTGCACCTGGCCAGCTTCGATCATGCCGCCTATTGGCCGCAGTTGAAGACGGTGGTGCAGTACACCGATTTGCTGCAGGAGCGGCGCGGCATGATCCGTGTGGACTCGCGCAGCAGTGAAGTGCGTTTTGCCGAAGCGGACGTGGACCTGTACCCGGCATTGGTGCAAGCGCGGCCGGAGGAGCTGAAGTTTCTTGCCGAACTGATGGCGCAAAAGCGCAGTGCCGCGATTGATGCCAGTGTGCGCGAGCCGTTGAAACTGGCCATTGAATTGCAGCGCATGGGCGGTGATAGCTTTATGAACCTGGCCCGTGGCCATGGCGTGGGCTATCGCCAGATTGCCGAAGATGTGGCGCAACGCCTGGGCATCAAGTTCGACCAGCCACTTGAGCACGTGGCGCTGGCAGAGATCGAAGGGCAGGTCGCAGAAACACTGATCGAGCAGTACAAGGACAAACTCAGTCGCGCTGATCGCCAGGCGTTCGAGGCCGAGCTCAAGGCGGCTGCACAAAAAGAGCAGGGGCTGTTCAACCGTTTCGATCTGGGGCGTTCGGCCACCACCGCCTTGAGCGGCACGGCGTTGGCCGGGCTGACTGGGTTTATCCTGCGGCGCGGTGCGGCCACGGCGATTCCGGTGGTGGGCCAGGCGCTGGCTGCGGCGATGTTGCTGGTCAGCGGGGTGCGAGCGTTTTCCGGCCCGGCATATTCGATCACCACCCTGGCGGTACTGGTGATCGGCGTGATTCGCCAGCGCATGGAGCGCGAGGCCCTTAACCAGGAACTGGAGCTGGTGGTGCAAGTGGTGGAAGCGTTTGACCTGCCGCGAGACACGGTGATGCGCACGGTCGCGTCCGACTGATAAGCTGCTGCCCAAGTCTTGTGTATTTGCCTGGAATACCGCGTGAAATTCAGCCTGCCGAAAATCGCTACCGCCCCGTTCTGCCCGCCGGAAGTGGCCGGCTCTGTCGCTGTTGATCCCAAGGCCTCGTTTTTTAAACGGGTGCTGATGTTCGCTGGCCCCGGCCTGTTGATCTCCATCGGCTACATGGACCCCGGCAACTGGGCAACGGCCATTGAAGCCGGTTCACGCTACGGCTACAGCCTGTTGTTTGTGGTGCTGCTGGCCAGCCTGGCGGGGATGGCGGTGCAGTGCCTGTGTTCACGGCTGGGTATCGCCACTGGCAAGGACCTGGCGCAACTGTGCCGTGAGCGCTACAGCCAGCGCTCTGCTCGTACCCAGTGGGTGTTGGCGGAAATCTCCATCATCGCCACAGACCTTGCCGAAGTGCTCGGCTGCGCCCTGGCGTTTCACCTGTTGCTGGGCGTGTCGCTGACCACTGGTATTGTCATCACTGCCTTCGATACGCTGTTGATCCTGGCCCTGCAAAATCGTGGTTTTCGCCGCCTGGAAGCGATCATGCTGGCGCTGGTCGCCACCATCGGCGTGTGTTTTTTCATCGAACTGGTGCTGATCAAACCCTACTGGCCCGACGTGCTCAGTGGCTTCACTCCGTCACTGTCGGCTATCAGCGATGCGGCGCCGTTGTACTTGGCCATCGGTATTCTCGGCGCGACGGTCATGCCTCATAACCTCTACCTGCACACCTCCATCGTGCAGACCCGCCTGATCGGCAAGGACCTGGCGAGCAAACAGGACGCGGTCAAGCTGGCGCGTATCGACACCATCGGCTCCCTGGCCTTGGCGCTGTTGGTCAACGGCGCCATCCTGGTGCTGGCGGCTGCAGCCTTCTACAAGACCGGCCATACCGATGTGGTGGAGATCCAGGACGCCTATCACCTGCTCGATCCCTTGGTCGGCGGTGCTTTCGCCAGCATTCTGTTCGGTATCGCCTTGCTGGCTTCGGGTCAGAGTTCGACCTTTACCGGCACCATTGCCGGCCAAGTTATCATGGAGGGTTACCTCAACCTGCGCATACCCTGCTGGCAGCGCCGCCTGATTACCCGTGGGCTGGCGCTGATCCCGGCGTTTCTAGGTGTATGGCTGATGGGTGATGATGCCATCGGCAAGCTGCTGATTCTCAGCCAGGTGGTCCTGAGCCTGCAGTTGCCCTTTGCGCTGTACCCGCTGATCCGCATGACTGGCGACAAGCAATTGATGGGGCCATTCGTCAACCGGCTGCCCACGCGGCTGCTGGCGTGGTTTCTGTTCGCGGTGATCAGTGGGGCGAATGCGTGGTTGATCGGGCAGTGGTTGTTCTGAGCTAGGGTTGAGTCATGTGCTCGTTTTCTCAACACCGCCTTCGAACAGTTTGCGCTCCATCAGGGGGCGGTCACACTCACCGATCCCAATACGGCACCGTCCCAAAACACTCCACGAAATAGTCGATCACCGTGCGCACCTTCAATGAGAGCCTGCGGCTGCCCGGCCACAACGCGGCGATCTGTTGGGGCTCCAGGGTTGTCGCGACCTCATACTCACTCAGCACCGCCTGCAAGGTGCCGGCGCGCAGGCTTTCGCCAATCAGCCAGGACGGAAACGCCACCAGGCCCAGGCCTTGTTCGGCGGCGTGGGTGAGTGTGTCGGCGTGGTTGCCAGTGATGGGGCCGCTGACGCTATAGGGGGTCCAATCGCCTTGGCCGCGGCGGAAGAACCAGCGCTGCTGACCGGTGATGCCTTTGTAGGCCAGGCAGTGGTGGTGGGCCAGTTCGTCGGGGTGGCGCGGCGTGCCATGCTGGGCCAGGTAGGCGGGGCTGGCTGCGATGCGAAAGCGTTGCGGCGCGAAGATGCGCGCCTGCATGCCCGAGTCATTGAGCACGCCGATACGAAACAGCAGGTCGGTGCCGTCTTGCAGCGGGTCGACGAAGGTGTCGGTCTGCTGGATATCCAGTTGCAGCTTCGGGTAGCGCCGGCACAGCCCTCCCAGCCAGGGTGAAAGGTGACGCTGGCCGAACGCCATGGGCGCGTTGATGCGCACCAGGCCGCTGGGTTCGCTGTCTTGCTCCTGCAGGGCCTGGTTAGCCGTCTCCAACTGCTCGAGTAGCAAGCGTGCGTGACGGCCCAGCAGGCGGCCGGCTTCGGTGGGGCTGACGGCACGCGTATGGCGGTAGAGCAATTGCTGGCCGACGACCTGTTCCATCAGTTGAATCTGCCGCGAAATGGAGGAGGGCGCCAGGCTTTCGCGGCGGGCCACTTCGGAAAAGCTGCCCTGGTCCAGCACGGCCACAAACAGGCGTAGCGCCTTGAAACTCAGTTCATTCAAGCCCTGCATCGTCTCTCCAGGCTGTGCGTTTTGCGCAAAGGTGTTGTCCGCATACTCCCATTTATCGCACAGCACGGCCACCGGATAATGCGCGCCATGTTTTTCCTTTCTTGATACACGGGTGATGTATGCAGGCACGTTCTACCGAAGGCCTGGCGCAGGCCAGGCCGAGCAATAACCTTCTACGGCTGCTGCTGTTGCCGTTGGTGATTCTGGCGGGCATGGGCCTGTCGGTGGAGGCCGGGTTGCTCGGGCCATTGGGCGCGCAGGTCGGGCATTTGTGGGCGACGTTGAGCATCTTTGGCGTTGGCACGGCGATTCTGTTTTTACTGCTGCTGTTCAGCGGCCCGCAAAAGGGTCCAGCATTCACGCAACTGCCACGCTGGCAGCTGATCGGCGGGTTTCTGGGGCCGATGTACGTGGTGGTATTGACCCTGGCCACACCGCACATCGGCATCGCGATGACCATGATCGCGATCCTCTCGGGCCAAGTGGGCAAGAGTGTGTTGATCGACCACTTCGGCTGGTTCGGCACGGCGCGCAAACGGGTCAATGGCGAGCGCTGGATCGCGTTGGCGTTGATTGTGGCGGCTCTGGTTCTGATTGCACGAGGTTAAGACGATGAATCTGTTTATGTTGTTGGTGGTGGTGATTGCAGCGGGGGCGGTGCTGAGTGTGCAGGCCGCTATCAATGGGCGTCTGGGCCAGACGGTGGGGGTATTGCGCAGCAGTCTGTTGACCTTCGCGGTGGGCGCGCTGACCACGGCGCTGTTGATATTTTTCTTCGAACCGGCCCAGGCCGTCAGCCTGCTGGAGGTGCCAAAGTGGCAATTGACCGGTGCCCTGTTTGGCGTGGTGTACATGATGGTGATGGTCGGCGCAGTGCCTGTGGTCGGCACAGCCGTCGCCACGGTGGCGGTGATTGTCGGGCAACTGGGCATGGGCATGCTGATCGACAACTTTGGCTGGCTGGGCAACCCGGCGATCGAGCTGTCGGGCAGCCGTATCCTCGCCATGCTATTGCTTGCCCTGGCGTTGGTGTTCATGTACCGCAGTAATAGCCGCCGGGCCGACTGACGGCGCTGAACCATGCTTGCTTGCCCAGGGTCACTGCTTAAGGTGCGGCGCTCGCCGCATCGGACGACCATGAAAAAGGAGTCTGACCATGCCAGATCAAACCTGTGCTTGCCCTCACTGCAAATGTGTATTGGGCGCTGACGCAATAATGAAAGACGGCAAGGGCTATTGCTGCCAGGGCTGTGCCGAGCATCATGCTCATGGTGAACCCTGCGCGGCGGCGACGGGTTGCGAATGCGCCAAGTCAGCCCACGGTTGACAGGATTGACCTGCAGGCCCGGCCACCCGGTGCCTGCAGGATGAGTAAAAACAGTACGCTTGCCGGCGACCAGTCTTTACCATGGTCACCCGACCCGATTGATGTGTACCCGCAATGGCCCTGGCCGCGCCCCCCGACCTCAGTGATCACGCCGTTCCCGTGCAGCCGTTGGCGCGTACCTACCCGCGTGGGTTGTACGTAGAGCCGCACAGCCACGATTGGGGCCAGTTGCTCTACGCCATGAGCGGAGTGATGTGGGTCGAGACGCCCCGCGAAGCCCTGGTAGTGCCGCCCCAGCGTGCGGTGTGGTTGCCGCCGGGGGTGGAGCACGGGATTCGCGTGGTCTCCGATTTGCAGATGCGCAATATCTACCTGCGCCCGGCGTTGGCGGCGACGCTGGACAGCCAGGTGCAGGTCATAGAAGTGGGCCGCTTGTTGCGTGAGTTGATCGTGACATTGGTGGAGCAGGGCGATCACGGCGATGCGGCCTATTACGAGGCTGTCGTAGGCCTGGGCCTGTTGGAGTTGCAACGCGCACGGCGCTCGCCTATTCGCATCGCCATGCCGGTGGCGGCTGATCGTCGGCTGATCAATGCGTGCCAGGCCGTCATGACGTCGCCCTCCCTGGACATCCCGTTCGAGCAGCACGCCGAGGCCGCGGGCGCCAGCGTGCGCACCCTGGCGCGGTTGTTCCAGCAGCACCTGGGCATGGGGTTTGCCCAGTGGCGCCGTCAGGTGCAGTTGGCTACGGCGGCGGCGGAGTTGATCCAGGGCCATTCGGTGAGCGGCATAGCGCGCACCCTGGGCTATTCGCCCAGTAGCTTCAGTGACATGTTCCGACGTGAACTGGGAGTATCGCCGTCGCAGTACAGGGGTTGGCCGAAATCCTGAAGCACTTGGCCGATACCCACGGTAGACGCGCCCTAGACTGAGCCCATCAATCAACCGGGCGCAGCGTTCATGAGCTATTTGATTTCCTTGGCCATCGGCCTGTTTGTCGGCGTGATCTACGGCGCGCTGGACTTCCGCTCGCCTGCACCGCCCGCTATCGCACTGGTCGGCCTGATGGGCATGCTGCTCGGCGAAAAGCTCTGGCCCATGGCGCGGCAGTTGGTCAGTGGTTGGTTGTCCTGATCCCTTTTTCCTTCCACGGATGCCCTCTATGAACGCACTGCAATTTACCGCCACCGGCGACCTCGCCCACCTGCGCCTGCTGGAGGTGCCCATGCCGGTACCGTCTGCCGGCGAAGTGCTGGTCAAGGTCAACGCGGCGGGCCTGAACCCCAGCGACGTCAAAAACGTGCTTGGCCGTTTCCCCTACACCACGCTGCCACGCATCCCTGGGCGTGACTTCGCAGGCGTGGTGGTGGAAGGCCCGCAGGCATTGCTCGGCCAGGAGGTCTGGGGCACCGGTCGTGACCTGGGTTTTTTCGCTGACGGTTCCCATGCCCAATACCTGCGCGTGTCAGCCAAGGGCGTGGCGTACAAACCTACGCACTTGAGCTTTGCCCAGGCGGCCAGCCTCGGTGTGCCCTATACCACCGCCTGGGATGCCCTGGAGCGCAGCGGCGTTGGCAAGGGCACGCGCTTGCTGGTGGTCGGCGCCAACGGCGCGGTCGGCAGTGCGGCGTTGGCGCTGGCGAAGATACGCGGTGCGCAGGTATTGGCGGCCGTGCGCAAGGCCGATCAGCTCGAGATGTTGCAGGCCCAAGGGCTGGAGGCGATTGCCTTGGGCAAGCCGGAGGAATTGGGCGCGCAAGTGCAGGCCGTGTTCAAGGGCGGCGCCGACGTGATCTTTGACACTACCGGTTTCTGGCTGCCTGCCGCGGTGGCGGGGCTGGCACCGTTCGGCCGCATCGCCATCATCGCCGCACCGGTTGACGGCCATGTGCAGTTACCGGCCCTGGCGCTGTACCGTAAGGGCGGATCGGTGGTTGGGATCAACTCTTTGCTCTATAGCTGCGAACAATGCGCGGTGATGCTGGAGGCGTTTGGGCGCTTCTTTCATGAAGGCCTGTTGCCGCTGCCTACAGGGTTGCGTGAAGTGGCGTTGGCGGAGGGTGTTCAGTGCTATGCAGAAGTGAACAACGGCAGCCCAGACAAAATCATCTTCCTGCCCTGATGGATAGAAATGTGGGAGCGGGCTTGCTGTGGCGAGGGAGCTTGCTCCCGCTCGATAGCGCAGCTGGAGCCGGCTTTTTTGGGGGCGCTACGCACCCCAGCGCAAGCAAGCTTGCTCGCCACAGCAAGCCCGCTCCCACAGTGTTGATCTTTATTCGGCTTCGGGAACGCCTTTTTCCCACGCCGACCAGTTCTTCACAATCGCTTGGACCAACGGGTTGCCCGTGCGGTACAGGTTTTCCAGCGCCGGTACAAACCCACCCTGGTCCGCATACTTGAGCAGGTTGTCCACTTCGCTGTAGCCAGGGTAAGGCCGGTCAAAGTCGGAACCTGCGCGCACCACGGCCAGACGCTGGATATCCACCAAGCCTTCGCGGCTGGCGCGCAGCAGCGCTTCGTAGGTGGAGTTGTCTTCCTGTTGGGTGGTGCAGTATTCGCCTTTGTTGTCGGTGAGCAACTTGGTCCAGACTTCGGCACGTTCGCTCAACCGGGTACCGGAAAACCAGGTGTTGCCCGCCAGGGTGTCGCAGCGGGTGACTTGCGGCGGCTGGTTGGCCGGGGCGGCGGGGTAGTGTTTGCGCCAAGCGGCGGACTCTGTGCTTTCTGTCAGCTCCACCTTGTGCGACAAGGCAAACGCCTTGGCTTGCAGCTTGGGGTTGAGCTCAAACACTTCGGTCTTGTAGTCCAACGGTGGTTTTTCGTTGGGGCCCTTGGTGTTGATCCCGATATAGCCCGTCGGCCAGTCCTTGGGTGCATCCCGTGAATCCAGCTCCCACTGCGTGCCGAACTCCACCAGGTAATGAGCCCAGGCGGCGGTGCCGATGGTGCCGTGCTTGGGGCTGATACCGGCGATTCCGGCGATCAGGAAGTAACTCTGGCGCAGGTCGAACTTAGGCGACAAGGCCAGGGCCAGGGTAGACGCGGCAGCGTTGGTCTGGCCCATGCCGGTCACCAGCAGGCACACGTCTTGGGTGTTGCAGCGAATCACGGGATATTCGGCGGACAAGCCCGGAACGCGTACTTCTTGTTTAAGCTCGAGGCGGTCGATCCAGGTTTGCGCCTCGGGGGCGAACATGGTGATCAGCATCACCTTGGGTTTGATCGGTGGCGGGTTATCCGCCAGCACCACGTGAGGCAATAGGGCCAGGCCGACGGCCAGCGAGATACGGGTCAATGCGTTCATCTACAGCTCCTTGATCAGAATTGATAGCCCACGCCAGCGTAGTAACCCCAGCCGTCTGAGCGTGCGCGGAAGTTGCCTTCGCCGAAATTCAACTCGCTGCCATCCTCCCAGTTGCCGCCGTTGTGAAAGTAACGGCCGACCAGGGTAAAGCGCAGGTGGGTAAACGAGTACAGCAATACGTTGGTGGCCACCAGGGAGTTGGCGGTGCGCGCCGGGTTGTCCTTGTGCAGGTCCGAGCCGAAATCGTAGTTGGTGAAACCGATGTAGGTCAGCGAGGCGCCGTTGTCGAACTTGCCGATGGGCACGATGTACTTCATCTGCGCTCGGTAGCCGTCCCAGGAATACTCATTGCTGGCGCCGTAGTTTTCCCACTGGTAGCGCCCGTAGAAATTGGCCGACAGGTTGACTCGCGAGTGGGTGTCGATATCGGTGCCCAGGCCGCTGTACAGGGTGTTGGCGCGGTTTTCCTTGCGGCTGCCGTGGTCATAGATCCAGTCAAAGGCCACATACCATTCCTTGAATGGGCCAATTGCCAGGCTGCGTCCTGCGAGGTAGTCGATGGAGATCCGCGGTTCATGCTCCATGAACACCGGCGAGCCATGGTCCCACACACCTTTGTCATTACTGTTACCGATGGTGAGGATCTTCGGCACATCGATATAGCCGTACAACTCAAAGGGGCCCTTGCGCCCGAAGTACTCGTATTCCAGGTAGACGTCATCTTGAGGCTTGGGGCCGAAACTGATGTCTTTGCTGCCAATCAGCGTGAGGTCCTGGTTAAACCACTCGGACAGATACACGCCTTTTTTCGCCGGGGGGTTGGCTTCAGGGCTGAGGGTTTCGCCCTGTGCTGAGTCATCCACGGGCTTTTCCTGCGCCAAAATGGGTGCACTGAGTACTCCCGTAACGGCAGCCAGTAGCAACGAAACGCCAAGACCAGCACGAGGCTTTGAGGTGGGGTGCATTGAAAGTCCTTATTCTTACGCGGTTTAAACCCGATTAGACGGGGAGGAGTGAACTTGGCGGTCAAGTTCGTTCCGCAAACGTTTGCACAGGTTGTACCAACTTGGGTCAATGGCTTGAACTATCTAGAAAAAAGAGCAATTAGCCGACGCTTTGGTCAGGAAAACAGTGGGATTTCTGTCATCCTGATGCGTCACCCCTGTGGAGGAATCTGATGTTCGAACACTACCTGCGTGCCTGGGAGCTGAGTGCCGATGGAGAGCCTATCGTCACACCCGGCAGCCACCTGTTGCCGGTCCGCTGGAAGGGCGTGCCGGCGATGTTGAAAATTGCTCATACCCCTGAGGAAAAACTCGGCGGCCGCCTGCTGAGTTGGTGGGCCGGTGACGGTGCGGCACGGGTGTTCGCCCATGACCACACTGCAGTGTTAATGGAACGCGCCACGGGCCCAGGTTCCTTGATGCGCATGGCCCTCAATGGTCAGGACGACGAAGCCAGCCAGATCGCCTGCGCAACCCTGGCCCGGCTGCATGCGCCTCGTGTGTCGCCGCCCGAAGGGTTGGTTGGGCTGGATGAGTGGTTCAGATCCTTGTGGCACGCCGCCGAACAGGAGGGCGGTGCCTTACGCGACTGCGCGGCGACGGCCCGGACATTGCTGGCTGCGCAACAGGAGGTTGTGGTACTGCACGGTGATTGCCATCACGACAATATCCTCGACTTTGGCCCTCGTGGCTGGCTGGCGATTGATCCAAAGCGGGTGATGGGCGAGCGCGGTTACGATTACGCTAATCTGATCTGCAATCCGGACTTGCCGACCAGTAGCGATCCACTGCGTTTCCGCCGCCAGGTTGGGGTTATCGCCCTGGCGGCCGGCCTCTCACGTCCGCGTTTGTTGCAATGGGTGGTGGCTCATGCCGGGTTGTCTGCCGCCTGGTTTCTGGAAGACCAGGAGCGCGAGCGTGCCATGATTGAGTTGCAGGTTGCCCGTCTGGCACAGCAGGCACTGGCTCAAGGGGCGGGCGAGTAAGGCGGCGGGTGATGGGTAACCGGGGTGAATAATTGAAGTGCGGCCTGCCGCCGGTACTCACTCGGCGTCTGGTGCATTTCGATACGAAAGTGGCGATTGAAATTCGACAGGTTGGCGTAGCCCACCTCAAAGCAGATGTCCGCCACTGACATCTGGCTGTGCAACAGCAAGCGGCAGGCACGCTGCACGCGGAACTTGCGCATCAGGTCGATAAAGCCGTGGCCGGTGTTGCGCTTGAAAAACCGCGAAAAGCCGGGTTCGCTCATGTCCAGTTGCCGGGCGATGTCCGACAGGCGTACATCGCCGGTCAGTTCCCGCATCAGGTAGTCAAGCGCCTTGTTGATACGTTCGGCGCTGCGCGCATCCAGGGTTGGTGCGTAGCACGGGCTGGCCAGGGTATTGGCCTGTGCAGGCGGTGCGTTCTTTAGGGTGTCGAGCAATTGCAGGAACAGGGCCAGGCGTTGCAGCCCATGGGCGCAGCCGATGGCCTCCATCAGCCGTGCCGCGCTCGTTGCGGTCTCGCCGGTGAATTCGATGCCCCGTCGCGCCCGTGCAAACAGTGACTGTAAATCACCGAGCTCAGGCAGGGTGTTGCGCAGAGCGAGCAGGGCGGCGCCGTCGAATTGCAGCACCACATCACGCCCGTGCAGGTATTCGCCCGGCGCCAGGTCACCGATCCAGTCGTGGGGCAGGCCAGGGCCGATCAGTGCGACATGCCCGGCGCTGAATGCACCGATATAGTCGCCCGCCACCAGCTTGCCGCTGCCTTGGCGGATCAGGTGGATTTCGAATTCAGGGTGGTGGTTCCAGCGTGCCAGTTCATAGGGATAGTCATGTTCGAACCAGCGAAAACCATGTTCCGGTTCGGTCAGGATCACCTCAAGCTCGGCAGGGCGATGCTCGAACAGGGTGGCGGGGCTGACGGGCATGGTGCTGCCTCTTGTGGCGGTGCAATTTTCCCAAAATACCCGCACTGGCAATCGCTGCGCTAGCCCTGGTTTCGCCTGAGGCTGATACTTTTTTGATCCTGTGCCTCAGGTTAAAAAAGTATCAGCCTCGCATTCGCCAGCCGTTTGTGAGGCGGCAGGTCAAGCTGCTGTAATCGAGGCTCCACAACAAAGGTCGGCAAGCTGTTCTCGGCGGTGTTCACCGGCTACCGGCAATAACCTTTACAGGACCCCCCATGAAACGACTCGAAGGCAAAAGCGCGCTGATCACTGGATCGGCGCGAGGCATTGGCCGTGCGTTCGCCCAGGCCTACATCGCTGAAGGCGCCACCGTGGCCATCGCCGACATCAACCTGCAGCAGGCCCAGGCCACCGCCGCCGAACTGGGGCCCAAGGCTTACGCGGTGTCGATGGATGTCACCGACCAAGCCTCCATCGACGCGGCGATCGCCACGGTGGTGAGCCACGCCGGCAAGCTCGATATCCTGATCAACAACGCCGCACTGTTCGACCTGGCGCCCATCGTCGACATCACCCGCGACAGCTTTGAACGACTGTTCTCGATCAACGTCGCCGGCACCCTGTTCACCCTGCAGGCCGCAGCCCGACAGATGATCAACCAAGGGCATGGCGGCAAGATCATCAACATGGCCAGCCAGGCCGGGCGGCGGGGCGAGCCGTTGGTGGCGGTCTATTGCGCGACCAAGGCGGCGGTGATCAGCCTGACGCAATCGGCGGGCTTGAACCTGATCAAGCAGGGCATCAACGTCAATGCCATCGCCCCCGGTGTGGTGGACGGCGAGCATTGGGATGGGGTGGATGCGCTGTTCGCCAGGCATGAAGGGCTGGCGCCTGGCGAGAAGAAAAAGCGCGTAGGGGATGAGGTGCCGTTTGGGCGGATGGGCACAGCTGAAGACCTGGCTGGCATGGCGATCTTCCTGGCGTCGACGGACGCCGACTATGTGGTGGCCCAGACCTATAACGTTGATGGCGGCAATTGGCTGAACTAGCAGTTAACGCTGACCCAACTGTGGGAGCTGGCTTGCCTGCGATAGCGTTGGTGGATTCACTCCCGTCATTGCAGGCGAGCCAGCTCCCACCTTTGAACTTCAGCGTGCTTGAGAATAGGGTAAGTCAGCAACGCATCGATCCCCGCAGTAAACTGTCCCATACTTCAAGATTTCTACGCTCGCCCGGAGGCGGTCGTACGTGCAGACCACCCGAGAACGACCATGAGCCTTTCGAAAGCCGCCATCGCTTCATTTGACGTCGACGCCCAGAAGAGCTTCACGCCCTTGTGTCCCAACGAGTTGCCAGTGGCCGGTGGCGACGGCATTGGTGCCGAACTCAATTACATGGCCAGTCTCGCCGGCCACCGCATCGGCAGCAAGGACGCCCACACCCCCCACGCACCCTGGGTGGTTGCGCAGCACAGCGAGATGCTGCAACCCACCGGCCTGGCCCATGCCGATGTGACCTGGGTCAGCCACTGCGTGCCGGGTACTGAAGGGTTCACCCTGCTCGATGAATTGCCCACGCCCTATGACTACGAGTACTTCATCTGGAAAGGTGTCGAGCCCGACCTGCACCCCTACGGCGCCTGTTACCACGACCTGCACGACAAACTGTCCACCGGCGTCATCGAGTACCTCAAGGCCCACGGCGTGGCCCGCGTGATTGTGGGCGGGCTGGCGCTGGACTATTGCGTCAAGACCACCGCGTTGCAATTGCTCAAAGCCGGATTGCAAGTGGTCCTGCATTTGCCGGCGTGCCGCAGCATCAGCGAGGACGGGGGTGTACAGGCGGTGAATGAGTTGCTTAAGGCGGGTGCTGGCATTAGCAGCACCCGCGAAGAGCTGGCCGTGTTAGCCGCGCGTTAAGGAGACACGCCATGGAAAGTGCGCCCTGTGACGCTCCGCGTCACGATTGCGCTGGGCTCAAGCCTCAACGCTCAATCGACCGACCTCACCGCGCATTCCACTCCGGTCGCGCCTGGTTAACCTGGTCCCAATCAATCGAAATCGCTGTCTGCAAGTAACCCTGCATGGCTTTCACCTGCGCACGGGTCTTGTCGGTAGTGGGTGTTGTCGGGCTCTGGTCACCTTCTGTCGACTGGATTGGTAAGAGAATAACGCTGCATTACATAATTAAAAATGAACAGGGAGAGTCCCCCAAACTGACCTTGAAAATTGAAGCGTAATTGTAATGGCTTGCGTTTGAAAACACGTGGGCTCGCACTCAGCGAAATGTCTGGCTCCCATTAACTGCAACCAGGCAAAGCCATCGGCTCACATTGGCTGAAAATGCAAGCGCCCGAATAGAAATTATGTACGTTAGGCGGATCAGCATGTCAACTTAAGCCCTTGTACAAAATGGCCTCTCTAAAAGAATCTAGGTACTGAAAATGCCTGAAATTTTTCTTCGGGCACTTAATGTGATCCAGAAACGAGTGATGTAGTCGGGCCAAGCGGCCGATGTTGTCGAGCCGCTAGACTTATTAGCTGAAGCCGGAAGATGTGTTAACTAGTTGTGTCTTCCCGAGCCTTGATCAAGGCGCTGATCAATTAAAACTTTTACTTGATCTGCGGTTGCGTTAAGGAGAGTAATAGCGTTCCCGTTAATGTCAAAGCCCTGAAATGAATTCGCTTGATAGGCAGGATCATGTTGGCGAATGATAAAACCTCTATATGCAGTATCTGCTGGATAACCCATGATAAATTCTCTCTCGATTTGTGAGTAATGTTTTTATCTTGCAGCTTTAAGTTACAAGCTAATATCGAGCCACGTCTACTGTCATAGTTGACAGGTATTTGGGGTTGTAAGCCCAAGTCCCAGATTTTTCCGGCAGCGCGCCAAACTCAGTAATCGCGGGGCTGCCGGAAAAAAGTGACTTGCGACACCGCTTGCCAAACGCGAAAACGGCAACTTTTCAGGGGTGAAGCCGTCGTCAAGCAACATTACATGCATCTGCGGGTTGGCCTTGTTGGCCTGGACTTTGGCGAGGATGGCCGATCACCCAAGTAGCAGCATTCCCGCGGCTTGTCGGCGACTGGCCGAGACGATGGCCGCTTATCGGTTTCTTGATGATGAAAAGTCATGTTCCAAAAAGTGCTTCAGCCCAATCAGGACGCGACTCTTGAGAGAATGTAAAGCAGTCCCGTGGTGCTGTTGATTCAAGACGCAACCGAGATGGATAAATGGGTAAATCTTGGGCCAAAGGGATGGGGCCGAGCCGCTTGCCGATGGTGGTGGAGTTGCTCAAGCACGAATCAGCAGCCACCGCCCTGCGTTGCGCAGGTCCTCGCAGGCGTTTGGGGGTAGGGATTCGACAACCACTAATGTTCACGGAAAAATCTCTGTGTTGCAGCCTTGCAAGTCGGTAAATGTTGACTAATATGATCCGGGTAAAACAAATAAAATCCGGGTAATAAAAAATGCCTACGCAAATTTTCCCACTCTGCACGGCTTTCGCAGTTCATCAGCGCATTGCTGCCGGTACTTACCCCGCAGTCGCCGAGGCACTTGCCGAACAAGCGTTGCCCGCCGGTAGCTTCCTGGTCTTCGATGATGCCACCGGCAGGCAGGTCGACTACCCGTGGCCGGCGGGCTATGCGCCGCAGCAACCTGCCCAGGCCCACATCGAGGATGATCCGCCCGCCACGCCCTCGGTGGGCCGCCCGAAGTTGGGCGTGGTCGCCCGCGAAGTCACCTTGTTGCCACGTCATTGGGAGTGGCTCGGCCAGCAGCGCGGTGGTGCCTCGGCCGCCTTACGCCGGTTAGTGGATGAGGCGCGTACCGGCCAGGCCGGCGCCGATAAGGCACGCCAGGCCAAGGAAGCCAGCTACCGCTTCATGAGCGCCATCGGCGGTAACCTGCCGGGTTTTGAAGACGCCTCGCGAGCGTTGTTTGCGCAAGACCAGGCCGACTTTTCCAGCAAGATCGCGCACTGGCCGCCGGACGTGCGGAGCTACCTGGCCTGGTTGTCGCGCAATGCCTTCTGTAGCTAAACATACCGGAACTCGACCCCTTATGGACGTTACCCAGCAACGCCCGCTGTGGCAGATCTACCTCATGTTCCTGGCACCGATGGTGCTGTCCAATTTCCTGCAAAGCTTTTCCGGCACCCTCAACGGCATTTACGTTGGCCAGATGCTGGGCACCCAGGCATTGGCCGCGGTGTCGGGGATGTTTCCCATCGTGTTTTTCTTTATCGCCCTGGTGATCGGCCTGGGGGCGGGCGCCTCGGTGTTGATCGGCCAGGCATGGGGCGCCCAGGAGACCGGGATGGTCAAGGTGATTACCGGTGCCACCCTGACCCTGGGCGCGTTGGTGGGCCTGGTGGCCGCCGTGCTGGGCAGCCTGTTTGCGCGCCCGGCATTGCAGGCGTTGGGCACGCCGGTGGATGTGCTCGACGATGCCGTGGGCTACGCCCAGATGATGATGTTGATCATGCCGTTGCTGCTGGTGTTCATCCTCTATACCCAACTGTTGCGTGGGGTCAGCGACACGATTTCGCCGTTGCTGGCATTGATGGTCTCGACCCTGGTGGGCTTGCTGCTGACGCCTGCGCTGATTCGCGGCTGGATCGGCCTGCCGCCCATGGGCATCCAGAGTGCGGTGTATGCGGGGCTGGTAGGTAACGCTTTGGCGATGCTGTTTCTGGTCCTGCGCCTGCGCCACAAAAAACACGTGATGGCACCAGACCGCGAGTTGCTTGCCGCCTTGCGCCTGGACCGCGTCGTCCTCGGCAAAGTCCTGCGCATCGGCCTGCCGACGGGCTTGCAGATGGTGGTGCTATCGCTGTCGGAGCTGGTCATCCTGGCCCTGGTCAACGGCCACGGTTCCCAGGCCACGGCGGCCTATGGCGCGGTGACGCAGATCGTCAACTATGTGCAGTTCCCGGCGCTGTCGATTGCCATCACCGCCTCGATCCTCGGCGCCCAGGCGATTGGCGCCGGGCGCCTGGAGCGTATCGGGCCGATCCTGCGCACGGGGCTTGTGATCAACCTGTGCCTCACCGGTGGCTTGATCGTGCTCGGCTATGGGCTGTCCCACTGGTTGCTGGGCCTGTTCATCACCGACGACAGCGCACGGGTACGGGCCGAACACCTGCTGCACATCATGCTCTGGAGCATTCTGGTATTCGGCTTCCAGGCGGTGATCGGCGGCATCATGCGCGCCAGCGGCGTGGTGCTGATGCCGGTGGCGATCTCGATCTTCTGCGTGCTTGGCGTAGAACTGCCAATGGCCTATCTGTTCAACGCCCACTTCGGATTGGAAGGAGTGTGGATGGCATTTCCGGTGACCTACCTGGCGATGCTGGTGTTGCAGATCGCCTATTACCGCCTGGTGTGGCGGCATAAGCAGATCAAACGGTTGGTGTGAGGCTCAGCCCCTGCAGGAGCAGCTTCAGGCCTTGCAAGCCTTCCTCCAGCCGTGTGCCCGGGTGTTCATCCCGGGCAATCCACAACGCGGTATTGACCAGGCTGCCGTTGATCAACTGCGCCAGTGCGTGGCTGGGTGCCGTAGGCATCAGACCCGCTTGCATCAGGGCCTCCAGCAATTGGCGCAAGGATTCCACGCAGTGTTGTTGGGAGCCTGTGTCGCCCAGTACCGCCGGTGCATCCTGCAATACAATGCGCTGGATTTCCGGGTCCTGGGCCATGCGCAGATAGGCCCGGCAGCGCTCGCAAAAACCACTCCAAGGCTCTACGGCCTGCTCCGAGATGCGTTGCAAGCGCGCGTCCATCTCGCTGTCGAGTTGAGCAACCACCGCCGCCAGCAGCCCTTTTTTGTCACCAAAGTGGTGATACAGCGCACCGCGCGTCAGGCCGGCGCGGGCAGTGAAGTCATCCATCGAGGTATTGGCATAGCCTTGGGTGGCGAAGGCCCGGCGCGCGCTCGCTATCAGGCGGGCGCGGGTGTCTTCGATCATTTCAGCTCGGGCTCGGCTCATGGGCGTCTCTTGGCTAAGTGATTGACATACGCTGCGTATGCGAAGCATGATTTGCCACATACGCACCGTATGTATTCTGCCCTGATGGTTTCAGATAGCAAGCCCAGGGCGTCGAGCAAGAGGTCAAGCAGGATGGCAAACCCCTACGCTGAATTATTCCAGGTCCCTGGTGCCCGGGCCTTTGTGCTCGCTGGCATGCTGGCACGCATGCCGATATCCATGACCGGCATCGGCCTGATCACCATGCTGTCCCAGGTGCATGGCGGCTATGGTCTGGCCGGTTCGGTGGCGGCAGTGTTTGCCCTGGCCACGGCGATTTGCGCGCCGCAAGTGTCACGTTGGGTGGACCGCTACAGCCAGGGCAGGGTGCTGCCGATTGCCGCGCTGATCGGCGGCGGGGCGCTATTGATGTTGCTGCTGTGTACGCGGTTGCAGGCGCCGAATTGGACGCTGTTTCTGTTCGCCGCGCTGGCGGGCTGCATACCCAATATGTCGGCCATGGTGCGAGCGCGCTGGACCGAGTTGTACCGTGGCCAGCCCAGGCTGCAAACCGCGTTTGCCCTGGAGTCGGTACTTGATGAGGTGTGCTTCATCATCGGCCCGCCCATTTCGGTGGGGTTGAGCGTGGCGGTGTTCCCAGAAGCCGGGCCCCTGGTGGCGGCGTTGTTGCTGGCGGTGGGCGTCACCACCTTTGTGCTGCAACGGCAAACCGAGCCACCGGTACACGCGCATCAGGGAGCACACGGTCGCTGGCTGATTGCGTCGCCGTCGGTATTGATCCTGATGATTTTGCTGCTGGCCATGGGCGTGATCGTCGGCGTGGTGGATGTGGTCAGCGTGGCCTTCGCCCAGCATCAAGGCCAGCCGGCGGCGGCGAGTATCGTGCTGTCGGTGTATGCCATTGGTTCGTGCCTGGCGGGGTTGGCCTTCGGTGCCCTCAAACTCAAGGCACCGTTGCCACGCCAGTTCCTGTACTGCGGCGTAGCCACGGCGTTGACCACCTTGCCCTTGCTGTTGGTGAGCAATATTCCCGGCTTGGCCGCTGCAATCTTTATCTCCGGGCTGTTCTTCGCGCCCACCTTGATTGTGTCGATGGCCATGGTGGAGCAGATCGTCCCGGCCAGCCGCCTTACCGAAGGCATGACCTGGCTGATCACCGGCCTGAGCATCGGCGTGGCCATTGGCGCCGCCAGTTCGGGGTGGATGATCGACCACTTTGGCGCCACCAGCGGGTTTTGGG
>NZ_WKFA01000062.1:0-34163 GCF_021605325.1 Pseudomonas sp. PA-7-1E | reverse complement strand
GGACTTCATTATTGATTGCCCCACGGGCTGTTATTCATTGGTGGGCACCGAGCTGGACGCGGATGGGCAAATTCGTAACCCGCAGCGGGTCGACTGGTCTCCCGGCCTGGCGTTTGTCACGCCACCGGGTTACTGGCATGCGCATTTTAATGAATCGGATAGCGAGGCGTTCCTGATCCCGATTCAGGATGCGGGGCTGCAAACCTACTTGCGTGCGCTGGATATCCGCTTCAGTTGAGTCACTTCCAGTCCGGTGTTTCGCCCAGTCGTTCAACGATAAAGTCGATAAAACACCGGACCTTGGACGATACGATGCGCTTGGGCGGGTACACAAACCACACCGCAAACGCCCGCTCAACGCCCTGGATATGCCATTCGGGCAGCCACACTGCCAAGTCGCCGGCCTCGATACTTTGCGCCACCAGCCAGTCCGGCAACAGCCCAAAGCCCAAGCCTTGGCGCACGGCGATGAGTTGCGCGTCCAGGTCATTGATTCGAATAACGCCGTCATGCTGCAACGGGAGCGCGCGGCCGGCGGATACAAAACTGATATCGCCGGTGGTAGCTGTGCCCAGCACCGCAGGCAAACCGGCCAGGTCGGTGGGCGTGGAAGGAGGAGGGTGCTGCATGCCAAACGCCGGGCTGACCACCAAGCGGTAGTGGCCGTCGCTGAGCTTGCGTGCCTTGAGGGTCGAATCGGCCAGCTCGCCAATGCGTATGGCTAAGTCGACGCCGGCATGAATCAAATTGACCTGGGTGTTATCCAGCACCAGTTCCACGCTGATCTGCGGGTAGCGCACCAGAAAGTCATTCAACGCCGGCAGAATGTGATGCCGCGCAAACGCCGGCGGCAGGTTGAGTTTCAACACTCCCCGGGGATGCTGGTTCAGCGCAGACGTGGCGGCCTTGGCGTGTTCCAGTTCATCCAATACCCTGCGTGCGTGTATCAGGAAGGTCTGACCGCCTTCGGTCAGATGCAGCGTGCGTGTGGAGCGGTTGAACAGCGCGATGCCCAGGTCTTGCTCGAGGTCCTTCACATAGCGTGAAACCGTTGAGGCCTTGATCCCCAAGCGTTCGGCGGCACGCGAGAAATTGTTGCCTTCGGCGGCTTCGATGAATGCGGTGAGCGCGGTGAAATAGTCCAAGGGCAGCCTCAGGGCAGGGCGGTGAGACGTGCAGGTTGTTGAGTTTTGCCGGGGGCTGTCAACTGCTAGACCCTAGAGCCACGATGCAGCCCCCGTTTTCCTAATGGGTCTGAATGATCAAGGCGATATGGGATCGCTCGCAGGAAAGGTTTCTTCGATCGCCTCGTCGAGCTGGCTATCGCTGACAGCGCGGTCTTGCACCTTCACATTCGACTCGCAATGGCAATCGGCACTGGGGCACGCTTGACCCTGGGGGTGCAAGTCGGCGCATGCCTGGCTGCAGTAGGCTTTGCCGTTGCGCTGGTGACGCGTGTCATGGGTCACCTGGCAGGTGCAGCCTGGGCAGGCGCAGGTCCAACCTTGAGTTGTCGGGTTCATAGGTCCTCCGAATATTCAGTGATTGATAAACGGGCAGCAGTTTTCTGATACGTAAATCAGGGCTGCTGGTAATGCCCTGGGATGTCATGGCCTTCATCGGCCGGCTTGTTGCGCTTTTGCACCTGGACGTCGCTCAATTTCGCGTCCTTGAGCTCTGCGAAGCGCTGCCTGAGCAGGGACTCGGCCCATTGCGGGTCCAGCGTGTCTGCATCGTGCTCAAGCGTGCGGCTTTGTGGCTGGTTGTCGAGGATGAAACTGATGAGGTAATGCGCTTTCTCGAACATGAACGTGGCTCCGTTACGGTTAACAAGGCAAACCCGAGCAGGGCATGTTCGTTTGATGAGTGGGCTGCGCAGTGATTCAGAAAATATAAGCCGCTTTCACCGGCCGAACCTTGAGAACAACAGAACCCGACTATTGATCTCGATCAGGTGGCCGTGCTGGCCCGCTCTATAACCTTGGGCGCTTATCGATGGCCAGGGACGGCTCAACGAGCAGCTCTGGTCGCACATTCTCAAGGAAGAGTCAGCCATGCGATCACTCAAGATCCTGTTGTTATCATCGGCATTCAACGGTTTGACCCAACGAGCCTGGCTGGATCTGCGCCAGGCGGGTCACGACCCCAGCGTTGTGGTGTTCACCGATCAAGCCACGGTGTGCCAGCAGGTCGAGGCGTCAGGCGCCGACCTGGTGATCTGCCCGTTTCTGAAGGACCGTGTGCCGCACCAACTATGGAGCCATCCGCAGCGCCCGGTGGTGATCATCCATCCAGGCATCGTTGGTGACCGTGGTGCCAGTGCGCTGGATTGGGCTATCACCCAGCAGGCTCGCCGTTGGGGCGTCACCGCCTTGCAAGCGGTGGAAGAAATGGATGCAGGACCGATATGGTCCACCTGTGAGTTCGACATGCCCGACCAGGTGCGCAAATCCGAGCTGTACAACGGCCTGGTAAGCGATGCCGCGATGGTTTGCATTCGTGACGTCGTGGCGAAATTCGCCAAGGGCTTCGTCCCCACACCGCTCAATTACACCCAACCCAGCGTCATCGGGCGCTTGCAGCCGAACATGACCCAGGCCGACCGCACCTTCAGTTGGTTCGATCGCGCAGGCTTTATCAAGCGCAGCATCGACGCTGCCGATGGCCAGCCCGGCGTGTTGGCCAGCTTGTTGGGCGGGCAATATTACCTCTACGACGCGCACTTGGACGTCCGCCAGGGCGCTCCCGGAGAAATCCTCGCGGTACAGGACGACGCTGTGCTGGTGGCGGCCGGAGATCACAGCCTGTGGATCGGCTCGCTCAAACCCAAAGGCCCAGAGACCTTCAAGCTGCCGGCACGGCACGTACTGGCGCAAAGGCTGGCCGGCGTTCCGGTGCTGGACAGCTCAATCGCCCGCCAGCCTTTCAACGAGCGGGTCTATCAACCCATTCGCTACCAAGAGTTCGGCCACGTCGGCGAACTGACGTTCGAGTTCTACAACGGCGCCATGAGCACCGAACAATGCCAGCGGCTGGTCGCAGCGTTGCGCTGGGCCAAGGCGCGAGATACCCGGGTGTTGCTGATCAAGGGCGGGCGCGGCAGCTTTTCCAATGGGGTGCACCTAAACGTCATCCAGGCCGCCGACGTGCCGGGGCTGGAAGCCTGGGCCAACATTCAAGCCATCGACGATGTGTGCCTGGAGCTGCTCACTGCCAGGCAGCTGGTGATCAGCGGCCTGACCGGCAGCGCAGGCGCAGGCGGCGTGATGCTGGCGCTGGCCGCCGACCTTGTATTGGCCCGCGAAGGTGTGGTGCTCAACCCGCACTACAAGACCATGGGACTCTACGGCTCCGAATACTGGACCTACAGCCTGCCACGGGCCGTGGGCAGCGAAATCGCGCATAAGCTTACCGAAGAATGCCTGCCCATCAGCGCCATCCAGGCCCAGCAGTACGGCATGGTTCAGGCCATCGGCCCGCGTTGCCCACAAGCATTTGGCTTGTGGCTTTTGCAACAGGCCGACAGCGCGCTGACCGATGAGAAGTACCTTCACGCACGCACGCGCAAAGCCATGCTGGATACTCAGCAAGTTGAACGCTGTCGCGAGCAGGAGCTGGCACAGATGCGACTCGACATGGTGGAAAACCGCCAGCAGTTTGCCGAGAAATGCCGCAACTTCGTGTTTAAACGCAAAGCCTGCCAGACCCCGCAGCGGTTGATTGCGCCATGGGCGTTGAGGTACGAGGCTGGTGTGCCGGAAAGCCGGATGCTGAATGACTGACCGTCGACGCGGGGAGGGCGCGTCGGCCAGTCCAGCCTCGCATTGGGCAATAGGGTTGCCCATAATGGAGGCCAACTCGCCCAAACGCTCAGACCCCGAGGCCCCATGGAACTGCACAACCTGAACGATGATGCAGCGCCCGTATGACTCGTGCGCTGTTTATTTCGATGGATGGCCCCAAAGGCACCGGTAAAACCACGCTGTTGGAGGCCGTTACGACAGCGTTGAGGGCCGACAACCTAAAGGTCGTGCGACTGTGCGAGCGCAAGAGCGATCCCTGTCGAGCGCAAACGATGGCTCTGGTTAACACGTTCGCCCGAGATCCCAGCCGGGATCTGGAGCTTGAGGTGTGTGAGCGCTTTGCCGACAGCCGCAGCTGGATTACTCGGAACGTACTGGCCGCGCAGCCACCTGACAGCATCATCCTGATGGATCGCTGGTACCCGTCTGATGCCGCGTTTCGTCGGTTGATACCCTTTGCAGACATTCTTGAGCTGAACATTAATCGGCAGGTGCAAGTGCCGGACCTGCACGTGGGGGTTGTCACCGCGGCGCAAATATCCTGGGCGCGGGCGGTAGCACGACGGCGGGGGTTGAGCAGTACGGTGATGTCTAAGCTGGAGGAGCAAGTTGCGTGTACCGAGGCGTTTGAGCGAGCGGCTGTGGAGCAGGGGTGGGTCATGTGTCGCAATGAAGGGACGATTGAGGAGGCGATGAGGCGGGTGGTTTTGCAGATATATAAGGTCCTTCATCCCAAGCATCAGGAGTAACGGAGTGCCGTTGAACCAGCAAGATCAGGATGATGTTGGTCATCAGAACAAACGTCACCGAACGAAGAAACTCTATGAAAACGTCGTGATAGGAAACTTCCTGTACGGTCTCGGGTTCGCCGTGCGGTCATGTCTAGACGCAAACACCTCGATCCCAAGCGTGGTCAATCTGCTACAGCAGACGCCTGCAGACAAAGAGCTGGCTGACGTACTGCTGAGCTTTCCAGGTGTCGTGCGCTTGATCGAATTCAAGATGAAGGGCGCCAGCCTGAAAAAAGAACGGCTGCGACATCGTTTACTCATGGCCGGCCTGGCAGGTGAAAATCAGGTATTGGTCGAAACGTCCAGAAGCCTGCACTGGTATGTGGAGGTGGGCGCCAATGACACCGACACGCCTTTGGTTTCGCGAGCCGTGCCTTATCTGGACGCCTTCGACGAAGAACACTTGGCGTTGTCCGCGGGAAGCCTTGAACGACTCGTGGAGCAAACCGCGCGCGAAGCTGTTCGCGGCCTGGACCCGATGATGCGCGAGCGCTCACAGATATACCTGCGATTTTTACGCAATATTCAAGCTGACGACCCGGTGGGCGCAGGTGGTGTGCTTCTGGTCATGGGCGCAGGTGGAGCAATGCATTTTGTTCAACTGCGAGACGTCTGTGATTTGAGTATGCCGCACAGGCAATGGCTGGAGCTGGAAATGAGCGGTCCGCAGCTGGAGCGATCTGTGCCTGCATTGGAGCGAGGCATGAAGCGTCCCAAACACCGCGACGGCCCCGAATATGGAAGGTAATGACCCATGGACGAACACGTGAACGAGAATGACCTCAGCCTGCGGGCCATGGCCGTTGCTGCCAAGGGCATCATGAGCGCAGCGGAAAATGACAGAAAAGCCGCTGAGCAGGCGATCGCGCGTCTTGGCTATCTGGAAAAACGTGTTGAGCAGAGCCTGCAACAGATTCCGACGATACTGGGCGCTTCAGCGGCGCAGATCGCAGATTCAGTAGCTTCAAAGGCGGCCGAGCAGTTGGTTGGCAGGTTCAGACAGGCCGATGCCGCGGCGCTTGATGCGGCGCAAAAGTACCAGGCCGCCAGTGACAGCCTTAAGCGTCGATTCTGGCTCAGCATCTTCGCCATTCATCTAGGTGTGGTATTGCCTCTGGCGTTGCTGTTTTTCTTTGCGGTCCCCAGCACCGATGAGATTGCGCAAAGGCAACGAGAGTTAGCGGTGCTTGAGCAAAACATAGACGCGTTGAAACGCCAGGGTGGTGACGCTGCCATTATTGACTGCGAGGGACGCCCGTGCGTGCGCACGCGAGAGGTCCCGGGCGAAAATCCCTATCACGATGCCGCTACAGAGAAGAAGACTTATCGGTTGATCTGGACCAAGTGAGCTTCATCAACTTTGAACTAATCACTAAGCCTGTCCACCTAACGCTTTGCACGTTGCCTCAAGCCCGGGGTTTTCCTGGGTTACCCAATCACACACGAAGGTTTGGTTAATCATGAAGAGCGAACAGGTAGAAGGCGTTGTAGAAAAGGTTGCTGGCAAAGCGCAGAGCGCAGTCGGGAAGCTTTTTGGCGATTCGAAGTTGGAAGCTGAGGGCGCTGGACGCCAGGCTGCGGGTCAACTGACGCAAACCTATGGTGACGCACTGGACAGCGTTTCTACATTCGTCAAAGAAAAACCGGTTGCTGCACTGGCAATCGGGGCTGTTGCTCTACTGGTGCTGAAAAGATTGCTTGGTCGCTGAACAGCAGTCGCTTCAATAAGATTGCTGGCACGGTAGAGACGATGGTGAACGCTAACCAGAATCAGGGGCAAATTTCTGGAGTTTCTTGCAGGCGTGGAAGGGCGTGAAGTGGAGCGGGGTATCTGCCTGTTCCTTGGGTAGCCAAGTCATGCTGCCTGGCAATCGACGCGGTCTCTATGCCCTTTGCCGAGCTTGATGGGCTGAAAAGCCCTTATGTTTTCCAGGTCCCAGAAAAGCCAATGCCCCGACAAGTCGGGGCATTGGTTTTTTTATGAGCGAGTGGTCGGTTTGTATCGTTTTGTATCTGCGCTTTGGATAGATACACAGCGATTCCTTTAAGTCGGTTGGTGACACATACGGGATACCTACGGGGCTTTAAATGAACCCATCGAGAAGGCGCAAACCTTCTCCAATGGATGACTCATTTAACTCGCGGCTATCTCTGCGCGTTTCGCGACGTTGTCGACCAATGACTTATAGGAAATTCAAAATGCCTGCAGCTACGTTCGGTTTCACCTGGCGCCATTGTCTGGCTTCTTCCGTGAAAATGGGCGCTTTGGGGTTGGCCCTGATAGCCGGCAGCGGTGGTGCCTGGGCTGCTGGCCCGGCCGCCGATGCGTCAGTTGCCAGCTCGGCCTCGACCAGTCCCGAATCGATTAGACCTTATCGAATTCACGTCGATGAAGCGCAATTGACCGATCTGAAAAAGCGCATTGCGGCGACCCGCTGGCCGGACAAAGAGACCGTCAATGACGTTTCCCAAGGCGTGCAGTTGGCCCAGGTCCAGGCGCTGGTGAAGTATTGGGGCAGCGGCTATGACTGGCGCAAGGCCGAAGCGAAGCTCAATGCGCTGCCTGAATTCATCACGACTATCGACGGCGTGGATATTCAATTCATCCATGTTCGCTCTCTAAACCCCAACGCGATGCCGCTGCTTCTGACACACGGATGGCCTGGCTCACAGTTTGAGTTCCTGAAGACGATCGGCCCTCTGACGGATCCCGTTGCTTACGGCGGTAAGGTTGAAGATTCGTTCGACGTGATCATTCCATCGATTCCGGGACACGGTTTTTCCGGTAAGCCAACTGAATTGGGCTGGGGGCCGGATCGGGTCGCGAAGGCTTGGGATGTGCTCATCAAGCGTCTGGGTTATACCCACTATGTTTCCCAGGGCGGAGATCACGGTTCGGTCATATCGGATGCATTGGGCCGCCTGAATCCGCCGGGGCTGTTGGGCATTCACTTGAACATGCCGGCCACCATCCCGCCCGAATTGGTCAAGCCGATCAATAGTGGTGACCCGGCCCCTGTCGGGCTCACTGAGCCTGAACGCAAGGCGTTTGATTCCTTGAGCACCTTCTTCGGCCGCAATGCAGCATACGGCGCGATGATGGTTACGCGCCCGCAGACTATCGGTTACCTGCTGGCCGATTCGCCTACCGGAACTGCGGCGTGGATGTACGAAAAAATCGCCGCGTGGACGGACAGTGATGGCCAGCCTGAACGGGTATTGAGCCGTGACGAGATGCTGGACGATATCAGCCTGTACTGGCTGACGAACGCAGGCGCATCGTCATCGCGTTTCTACTGGGAAAACAACAACAACAATTTCAGCGCTGCCGCGCAGAACACCGCAAGCATCAAGGTGCCGGTGGCGATCACGGTCTTCCCGCACGAGATCTATCAGGCGCCAAAAAGCTGGGCGCAACGCGCTTACCCATCACTTTCCTACTACAGCGAGGTTAACAAGGGCGGCCACTTCGCTTCCTGGGAGCAACCTCAATTGTTCAGCGAAGAGTTGCGGGAGGCCTTCCGGCCGCTGCGCGCCAAGCTGAGCGCAACGAAGACAGCCCAGTAGCTCACACGCAACCCAGCCAACACACCTGGCCGCTATTCGGCGGCTCGCTACGGAGAAATACCATGGAGATGACCTTGCTGAACAATCAAAATAAATCCAGCCGCCTGCGGGGTCTTGCCCCATCGCTGTTGGCAGCAGCGGTGCTGCAATTCGCGGCGGTGGCTGTCGGTTTTTCCCAAGCCAGCGCGGCTGATGTACCCGCGTCCACCATTGGGGCTATCACCCCGGGAGCTCACACCTCTCTCGGTGCACTTAAGCATGTGAAAGCGGGGCTGCTGAACGTTTCTTACGCGGAACTCGGCCCAGCCGATGGTCCTGTGGTCATTTTGTTGCACGGCTGGCCCTACGATATCAACGCATACGCTGATGTCGCTCCTGCTTTGGCGGGCAAGGGATATCGAGTGTTGATCCCTTCTGCGCGTGGTTATGGCGATACGCATTTTCTCTCGGCCAAGACTGCTCGCAATGGTCAACCTGCTGCGCTGGCGACCGACCTGATCGACTTCATGGACGCGCTGAAGATCAAGACCGCGGTGTTGGGTGGGTTTGACTGGGGCGCCCGCACTGCAGATATCGTTGCGGCACTGTGGCCGGAAAGAGTGAAAGCCCTGGTCGCTGTGAGCGGTTACCTGATAGGCAGCCAAGAGGCAGGCAAGGCGCCATTGCCGCCAGCCGCCGAACTGCAGTGGTGGTACCAGTTCTACTTCGCGACCGAGCGTGGGCGCCTGGGCTACGAGAAAAACACCCATGACTTCGCCAAGCTCATCTGGAAGCTGGCGTCGCCACAGTGGAATTTCGACGACGCCACTTATGAGCGCAGCGCGGCGTCCTTGCAAAACCCTGATCACGTGGCCGTGTCGATTTTCAACTATCGCTGGCGCCTGGGGTTGGTCAAGGGCGAGGCCAGATACGACGCGCTGGAGAAGAAACTCGCGGCATTTCCATCCATCAGCGTGCCCACCATCACCCTGGAAGGTGATGCGAACGGCGCACCGCATCCACCTGCCGAAGCGTACGCCAAGCGCTTCACTGGCAAGTATGAGTACCGATTGATCACCGGTGGAGTAGGCCACAACTTGCCGCAGGAAGCGCCGAAAGCCTTCGCCCAGGCGGTGATCGACGCCGATCATCTTTGAAAACCGGCTGAGAGGATGGCGAGAATGAAGCTGAAATTTCTGGCCGCGATGTCGGCTGCCATTGCAATCGCAGCGTTGACGGCTACCGGTGTTGCCTCGGGCGACGCCAGTAAGGGCGACGCCTCGCCGATCTATGGCGTGAAACTGCCTGAAAACTACCGCCTATGGCCGCTGATTGCGCCGGCGCAGGAAGCGGCCCCCCTGAACGAACTGCGAGCCGTGGTGGGCAATGACTTGGCCATCAAGGCTTATCAGGATTCAACGCTGCCGTTCCCTGATGGCACGGTGCTGGTAAAGCTGGCCTGGAAACATGTGCAGTCTCCGGAATTCGAGCCGGCGTCCATCCCGGGGCCGGCCACCACCGTGCAGGTGATGGTCAAGGACTCGAAAAGATATGCAACAACCGGTGGCTGGGGATTCGGGCGGTTTATCAACGGTAAACCGGCCGATGAAGCCCAACACCAAACCTGCTTCGCCTGTCACCAGGCGCGAGTGCGTAATCACGACTTTGTCTTCACGCGCTTCGCTCCCTGATTTCCCGTCAAACCCGGAGTCAACAATGAAAAAAGTATTAACCGCACTGGCCGTCGCCGTCAGCCTGAGCATGGCGACACACGCCTGGTCGCAAACTGAAAAACCCACGATTGTGCTCGTACATGGCGCCTTTGCCGATGCGTCGAGTTGGAATGGCGTCGTGAAGATTCTCGAGAAGGACGGTTACCCGGTGGTTGCCGCTGCCAACCCATTGCGCGGTGTAAAGAGCGATGGTTCGGCAATCTCGGCATTGCTGACGAGCATTCATTCGCCGGTGGTGTTGGTCGGCCACTCCTATGGCGGCAACGTTATCAGTGATGCGGCCAACGATCATGCAAACGTCAAAGCCCTGGTTTACGTCAGTGCGTTTGCACCTGAGGCCGGGGAAACCGTCGCCGGGCTGGCCGGCAAATTCCCGGGCAGCACGCTGGGTCCAACGCTGGCTGCGCCTGTACCGTTGGCCGATGGGGGCAAGGACTTGTACATCCAGCAGGACAAATTTCACAACCAGTTCGCCGCTGACGTCCCCGCGAAAGAGGCGGCATTGATGGCCGCCACCCAACGCCCGGTAACGGAAGCGGCGCTCAACGAAGCATCCGGCAGCCCTGCCTGGAAGCATATTCCGTCCTGGTACATCTACGGCGACAAGGACAAGAACATTCCCCCGCAAGCCATGGCATTCATGGCCAAGCGCGCCGCTGCCAAAGCCGTGGAAGTGGTCAAGGGCGCTTCACATGTGGTGATGGTTTCGAACCCGGAACCGGTTGCCCGCCTCATCGAAAAAGCCGCCACGGCGAAATGACACGCCAAGGGCGAAGCGGCGCTTTCAGCGCTCTACGCCGAGGCGAGTTTTGCACGTCGCCCGGCGGGTTTCGTTTTGAAGTTGTGCAACGCTGAAACGCAAGAGAGGGGGGTATTCGACGCGGCCAACGCCTGGGCACACCGGGCGTTGTGCTTATCGCGGGCAACCGCAATCAATCAGGTACGCCACGATGTGGAAGATCAATCACAGTTACATTGACGGAGCATTCGTTCCTGTTCATGGCAATGAAACGGTGCAATGCATCAATCCGGCTACCGAGGCGGTCATCGGTACGCTCACTCTGGCTGATCGTGAAGATGCCAGGCGCGCTATCGCGGCGGCTTCGCATGCTCAAGTCGCGATGGGCCGCACCTCCAAGGCCGAACGTATCGACATGCTCGAGCAGTTGCAGGCTGCCGTGCTGGCGAGCACGAATGAAATTCGCGATACCGCCATCGAAGAGTACGGTGCGCCGTTTGCCCGTGCGCAATGGGTCAGTCGCTACGCTTCACAGTCATTTACCAATGCGGCGCAGGTGTTGAAACACTTCGACCTGAGTCGTTCGGTCGGTGACGCTACCGTGGTGATGGAGCCGGTCGGAGTCGCGGCGCTGTTTGCCCCCTGGAACAGCACCGCCGGGACGATATGCAGCAAACTGGCATCGGCCATCGCGGCGGGTTGTGCCTCGGTCATCAAACCGAGCGAGTTGAGCCCCTTGCAAACCACCGTGCTCGCCCAAGCGCTGCATCGCGCAGAGTTGCCCAACGGGGTTTTCAATATTCTGTTGGGACGCGGCAGTGATGTGGGTGACGAAATCAGCGCCAGCCCACTCATCGCGAAAATTTCATTCACCGGGTCCACCGCCACCGGAAAGCTCATTGCACGTGCCGGAATCGAGACCATGAAGCGAGTGAGCCTGTCGCTCACGGGGAAGTCGGCCTCTATCATCCTGGATGACGCCGATCTCGACATCGCCATTCCCCTGGCTCTGAATGCTGCGTTCATGAACAACGGTCAGGCATGTGTCGCTGGCACACGTCTGCTGGTGCCACGCTCGCACGCCGAGGACATTATCGAGCGCGTGAAAAGCCTGGTTGAAGCGATGGTCGTCGGCGATCCGCAGGATCCGGCCACTGCTCTCGGGCCGCTGGTCAATCGCGCCCAATTCGACCGCGTACAAGCTTTCATCCGCCGCGGGCAGGCGCAAGGCGCGACGTTGATTATCGGCGGGGAGGGCAGACCGACCGGCTTGGACAAGGGCTATTTCGTCAGGCCTACGGTCTTTGCCGACGTCAGCAATGACATGGACATCGCGCAAGAGGAGATTTTCGGCCCGGTGCTATCGATCATTGCGTATGACTCGCAAGAACAGGCGATCGCTATTGCCAATGCCAGTCTCTACGGTTTGCAGGCTTATGTATTTTCCCGGCAACCGGAGCGTGCCCAACGCCTGGCGACCCAGTTGCAGGCCGGCTCGGTGTTGATCAACAGAATTTCGCCAGAGCTGCTGGCGCCGTTCGGCGGGGTAAAGCAGTCCGGTGTCGGCCGGGAGTTTGGAGTCTTTGGGCTGGAAGCATTTCTTGAGGCCAAAAGCATCGTGTCGGATTAGCCTGGGGTTGGCGGGAGAGGGTGGTCGCGCAACCCAGGCCGCAGGAGAAAAAGCTAATGGCCCACAGCACGTTGCCTGTGGGCCATGGGTTTTCAAGGGTTACGCGGCTGGAGCTTTCGCCTCCTGCAGCAGTTGCTGAATCATCTTTTCCTGCGTCTCGTAGCGACCTTCTCCGAAGTGGGTGAAACGCACTTGCCCTTTGGCGTCGATCAGGTAGTGCGCGGGCCAGTACTGGTTATCGAAGTTGCGCCAGATCGCGTAGTTGTTATCGATGGCTACCGGGTAAGTGATGCCGAGCTTTTTCACCTCATCCCTGACATTGCTGATGATGCGTTCAAAACCGTATTCCGGGGTGTGGACGCCGATTACCACCAAGCCATCCTTCTCGTACTTCTGCGCCCAGTCCTTCACGTACGGCAGGGTGTGCTGGCAATTGATGCAGTCGTAAGTCCAGAAATCGACGAGCACTACTTTGCCTCTGAGCGATTCACTGGTCAGCGCGGGCGAATTGAGCCATTCCACCGCGCCGGACAGCGACGGCATCGGGCCTTGGGCGTTGTCGAGGGTGGGTTCGGCCTTGGCCTTGCTTACCAGGTATTCGACGACTTTGGGGACGCTTTGCAGCACGCCTTTTTCCAGCACGCTGACGCCTTCGGACGACGCCCCGGCCAACAGCGTCTTGTCGGCACCGGTAGAAATCATCAGCGCTGCGGCCAGGACCGCAAAACCGGTGACGCGCCGCAGCCAACCAGTGACCGGAATCGAGGCCTTCAGGCGATTGACTAAACCGCGTCCGGCGAAAATCAGCGTACCCAACGACAGTGCACTGCCCAGGCCGTAGGCCACCAGCAGCAGGCTGGTTTGCGCATTGGCGCCTTGCAGCATGGCGCCGGTAAGGATCACCCCGAGGATCGGCCCGGCGCACGGCGCCCAGAGCAGGCCGGTGGCGACGCCGATCATCAGTGAACCCAGCGGCCCGGACATTTTGCGCGTCTGGGGGTCGAGGCGATTGCCCAGTAACACGAACGGGCTGGCCAGCCAGCCACTGATTCGTGCCGAGATCAGCGACAAGGCAAACAGCGCCATCACCACCAGTGCCACATGACGCCCGGCGTTGTTGGCCTGAATCACCCATTCACTGCTGACCACGGCCAGGCTGGAAATCAGCGCGAAGGTCAGAACCATGCCACCAAGGGTAAGCAGGATCGAGGAGCGTGTGCGGTCGATACCGGCGAACAGAAATGGCACGACCGGCAGGATACAAGGGCTGAGGACGGTCAATAAGCCGCCCAGTAATGCGATGAGGAACATAAGGGTCTCCTGATGAAATGTGGGCAGGGCTCAGTTATCGCTGTGGCATTCGGCAAATTTGCGGTAGTTCAAGATCTCGGTCTTGCCCTGCGAATTCAGGTAGGTCAGCTGGGCATCGACAATGCCGCAGGCAGCCCCGGCATCCTGTGTCAATGCCACCACTTTCTGGATGTCCAGGTGCGTGCCGTAGGTGTAGGTCTGCGGCGTGACGTCGGCTTCGGCGCGGGCCGAGAAGGTGCAGATATTCAGGGCGGCAAACAGGCAAGTGGCATAGAGGGTATTGGTGTTCATGGTCGTTTCCTCAAGGCTTCATGGGTTGGGTCGTTCGGTTGAGCCGAGGCGCTAGGGTTGGCCTCGATGTGGCTCATTAGAAGCCCGCGAGGTATCTCGTCTGTGTCAAAAACAGGCGCGGATAAATCGGTTCGTATCAGGACCCCGTCCCGATACACAGCCATACAAAACCTAGGAAATTGTTGTTTTTGCCTCTGCATGTATCCTTCGCCACAGCAGATACACTGCAATACAAACCGCCGCGGGCGAACGGGCTCAGCCTCTATAGACTGAGCCGCAATTTCCAATGACAGAGGCTTGGCCCATGGAACACGTTGATCACATCCTCATCGTGGACGATGACCGTGAGATTCGAGAGATGGTAGGCAACTACCTGAAGAAGAACGGCCTGCGGACCACCGTGGTTGCCGATGGCCGCCAGATGCGCTCGTTTCTCGAGGCCACGCCGGTAGACCTGATCGTGCTGGACATCATGATGCCCGGCGACGATGGCCTGGTGCTCTGCCGCGACATTCGCGCCGGCAAACACAAGGCCACGCCGGTGCTGATGCTGACCGCCCGCAACGACGAAACCGATCGCATCATCGGCTTGGAAATGGGCGCCGACGATTACCTGGTCAAGCCGTTCGCCGCCCGGGAATTGCTGGCGCGCATCAACGCTGTGCTGCGCCGCACGCGCATGCTGCCGCCCAACCTGGTCGTTACCGAAACCGGAAGGTTGCTGGGGTTCGGGCGCTGGCGCCTGGACACCTCCGCCCGCCATCTGCTTGATGAACACGGCACCATGGTCGCCCTCAGCGGCGCTGAGTATCGCCTGCTGCGGGTGTTCCTCGACCATCCGCAACGGGTACTCAATCGCGACCAGTTGCTCAACCTGACCCAGGGCCGTGACGCCGACCTGTTCGACCGTTCCATTGATCTGCTGGTCAGCCGCCTGCGCCAACGCCTGCTTGACGATGCCCGCGAGCCGGCTTACATCAAAACCGTGCGCAGCGAAGGGTATGTCTTCTCGCTGCCAGTGGAAGTGCTTGGAGCACCGGCATGAAGCCTTCGCTGCATTGGCCTCGTACCCTCGTCTCGCGGCTGTCGCTGATCTTTCTGGTAGGGCTGACCCTGGCGCAGGCGTTGTCCTTCGGCGTGCAGTATTACGAGCGTTACGAAACCGCGAAAAACACCATGCTCGGTAACCTGGAAACCGATGTATCGACGTCCATTGCCATCCTTGACCGCTTGCCCGCCGAGGAACGCATGAGTTGGTTGAAACAACTGGATCGACGCAATTACCGCTATTTGCTCGGCGAAGGCTCGCCAGGCGTCGCTCTGCGTGACACGCCGATTGCAGTGACCTCGATCAAGGAGGCCATCGGCAAGGATTACCCGATGACCGTGACAGACATTCCCGGGCCTATCAAACATTTCCAGGTCCATCTGAAACTGGCCGACGGCAGCCCGGTGACCATCGACGTGCGCCCCTCGATGGTGCCGTTGTCGCCGTGGCTGCCGGTGGTTTTGCTGGGCCAGTTGGCCTTGATGATTCTATGCACGTGGCTGGCTGTGCGTATTGCCATACGCCCGCTGACCCGCCTGGCCCAGGCCGTGGAAAACCTTGATCCCAACACTCACCCGGTGCATCTGGATGAACAAGGCCCGACCGAAGTCGCACACGCTGCCATCGCCTTCAATGCCATGCAGGCGCGCATTGCGGCCTATCTGAAAGAACGCATGCAACTGCTGGCGGCGATTTCCCACGACCTGCAAACCCCGATCACGCGCATGAAGCTGCGTGCCGAATTGATGGACGACTGCGGTGACAAAGACAAATTGTGGAATGACCTCGGCGAGATGGAACATCTGGTGCGTGAAGGCGTTGCCTATGCCCGCAGCGTGCATGGCGCCACCGAGGAAAGCCGCCGTACCGATCTTGATTCATTCCTCGACAGCCTCGTGTTCGACTACCAGGACATGGGCAAGGACGTGCAGCTCAGCGGCAAAAGCAACGCAGTGATTCACACGCGGCCCCACGCGCTGCGCCGAGTGCTAGTAAACCTCACGGATAACGCGCTCAAATTCGCCGGTGCAGCGCAACTGCGGGTGGAGCCGAAGGAGGGCGACAGCCTCTCGGTGACCGTGATGGATCGTGGTCCCGGCATTGCCGAAGAGGAGCTGGCCCGTGTGATTGAGCCATTTTACCGCGTGGAAAATTCGCGCAACCGCAGCACCGGCGGCACGGGCCTGGGCCTGGCTATCGCCCAGCAACTGGCACAAGCCCTCGGCGGCACCCTGACCTTGAGAAACCGCGAAGGCGGCGGACTGTGCGCTGAACTGAGATTACCGACGCGCTCGTCGTAGGAGGAGCGAATAATGCAGGATTCGTTCAATCTGTCCCGTTTCGTCGAGGCGCAGCGCCGGGTGTTCAGTCGGGTCATGGACGAGCTGCGCGCGGGCCGCAAGACGAGCCATTGGACGTGGTTTGTCTTCCCCGCAAACGCAGGGGCTGGGTCGCTCCGCTCAAAGCTGATCTTTCATCCGGCTCGTAATCAATAAAGGCTGCCTGCTCACCCCCGACTGGCTGCACCACTCAAGCGCAGACATACCAAACCAGCGATGAAACGCCCGCGAAAAAGTGCTGACATCGGCGTAACCCAGCAGATGCGCCACGTGTGTAAGACTGACTGTCGGAACCAGCAGGTAATTGCGTGCCAGTTGTTGGCGAGTCTCATCCAGCAACTGCTGAAAAGACGTATTTTCTTGAGCCAAGTGGCGCTGCAAGGTTCTTGGGGTGACTGCCATGCAATCGGCCACCTTGTCGATCGTTGCACGTCCGCTGGGCAACAAGTTACGCAGCAATTGCCTGACGTAGCCAGGCATCACGTCTGTCGACAAGCGCTCTATACCTGATAGATGTGTAGCAAGAATCTGATGTAGTGCTTCGCTGGAGCGATCCAGTGGTTGCGTCAGCACGCATGCGTCAAATAGCAGACCAGTATGTGCTGCTGAGAACGTTGGTGTAATACCCAGTGCCTGGCGATAGCCCCACTCATCGGCAAGGGGCGGATGACGAAGCATTACCGCCTCAGGTTGCCATTGATCCCCCGCCAACGCGAGCATCAGTTTTAAACCGACACCACACGCCAGTTCTTCTGCTTGAGGCAATCCGACAATCGACATCTCATCGGTTCGATAACTCAGCAACGCGACGCCTTCGACAACCTCCAAATCAACCTGTGCCGCGCCGTTGTACAGCCCGAAATTCGCGCGCAGTTCGAGCAATGCATCGCCGATGGTTCGAGCGTTGTGGATCAGGAAAAACATATCACCGAAGACGTCGACACCTTGGTGGAGCCCGAATTCCAGGCCGAACAATGCGTTATTCGAACGCTGCCGGCACATTTGCAACAAGCTGCAATATTGTTGGAAGGAGAGGATATCTTCCGGGCGCTGCAGCGACATCGCAGGCACACGGGCCTGTAGCAGTATAAGGCTTGGGTCCAGACCCTGACGCCGGGCAAATTGATCGAACCCTGTCAGACTGATTGCACGAATAAATGGATTGGACGCCATTTTTTACCCAAGAGTTTGTTGCATGCGCTGCTTCCACTTCTGCGGGCTGACGCCATTCCAGCGCGTGAAAGCCCGGGAAAAGGTGCTCAGGTCGGCATAACCCAACATACCTGCCAGCTGTGTCAGGCTGATCGATGAGTCGCAGAGGTAGCGTGCGGCCATCGTCTGGCGCGTTTCGTCCAGCAGCTCCTGAAATCGCGTGTTTTGTGCCCGAAGATAACGTTGCAAGGTGCGCGGGCTGATCATCATGTACTTGGCCATGTCGCGAAGCGTGACCGGACCATTGGCAAGCTCATTGCGTAGCCTTTTTTGCACATAAGACGGTAATTCTTGCAGTGTTACGCGCGCTAACTCGTCGATCTGTTGCTGGGCTAATAGTTGACACCTGACGTCTGTAGCTCCGAGAGGTCTCGCCAGTAATGACTCATCGAAAACCCAGGCATTGACGGTGCTGTCAAAGCGCGGAGGGACACCCAGCAGCGTGCGATAGGCAATGCGGCTGGCCGGAGCGCTGTGGCGCAACATCAGAGCTCTCGGTTTCCAGGCGTACCCTAGCAGTTCGCGGAGCAAGCATGCGGCAACTCCCATCGCCAGTTCCACTGTCTGATGTACTGAGGCCAACGTACCGTCAATGACTTCGTACACAAGAAGGGCACTGCCGCCTCGGCGTTCAAGGCGCACTAGTGCGCCGTCACTGTGTATATGGAAATAGCGTGTCAGCAGATTCAGCGATTCGCCCACATTGGCCGCGTTACGCATGGCGTACAGCAGAGTGCCTAGACTTTGCGTGCCTTGGTGCAAGCCTAACTGTAAGCCGAACAAGGGATTGCTCGACCGTAACGCACATAACTGGACCAACGCATTGAATTGAGCGCCGGATATTTGAGCGTTCAGCGGATCTTCGGGCAGGTCTACCTCCGCCAGCGCCGAAACCGGATCAATCCCCTGACTGGTAGCAAACGCCTTGAAACCAAGCAAAGCAACACCACGCACTGTGGACATCATCTGAGCCTCTCGAATGAAATACTGCCTTTGGCCTGAGAAGTATTGGCACGATATGCAAAATCTCTGGCGCGATATGCAAAGCTTTCACCCTTGTCCCGAGACCACACTCGAACGACCAATAACAAAAGACCTGCGTTCGGCCCAAGGCTGGACGATGGAGGTATACGATGCGTCGGTTTCTGTTCGCTTTGCTGGTGGTCGCGCTGATTTCGGGTGCGCTGTATGTTCAGCCACGGCCCGCTGACCACAATGTTGTTCATCATGCCAATCACCCGCCGGTTGCCAGCATCAGCGATGCCTTCACGCATTTCTGAGGACTGAAGCGTGCTCCTGCACAGAGGCGTGCTCGCGGAACTCGCCACTAGAAAGTGCTCCGTGCAGGAACATTTGCTCCAGCGTTCGGGCCGACTCGGCGTTGGCTGCACGCCCGCGCTGTTCGGCATCCACCAAGCCGTAGACCAGGGTGATGAACAGCTCGGTAAAAATCGCTGCGGTAATGTCGATGCGAAACAGTCCTCTTTGCTGACCTCTGAGGAAGAACTCGTCTAGCGCCGCCAGGTAAAACTGCCAGCGTGTGTCACCCCGTTCGAAGTCGAGGAAGTCTGGGCGGTATTGCGCCATAAGAAAGGCAAGCAATTCGCGATGAGCCAAGTGCTCGCGGATCAATCGACGCAGCGCGTCCAAGGGCTGCAGGTGCTGCAAACCGGCGCTGCGGATAATCAGATTGAGCGTACTTTCGGCGTACTCCTCCAGTCTCTGCCCTAGATTTTCCCGTGTCCCACAGTAGCGGTGCAGGGTCGCTTTACTCATGCCCGCCAGTTGCGCCAGCTCTTTCATTGTCGCCCGGGGGCGATTGACAACCGCCATAGTCAGCGACTTGAGCATTTGTTCATCATGGGAATTGGGTGTCATCACCACGCCTTTAGCGATGTTTATACAGGGATCACAATATTCTCATATGAGACAATGTTGACTCATTAGAGTTTGCAAAGTACCATTCGCACCAAGTTCAATCAAGCCTTGGGTGAGAGATGGGAAATTTGCGTGCGATAGGGATGGCAGGCTCGCTGGCAGCGGCCATTGCGCTGGCCGGGTGTGGGCCGTCGAATGAACAAACGGATGTGGCCGAAGTGGCGCGTGCTGTAGAGGTGCTGGCAGTAAAGACGGAGCCTCTGGCTCTGACTTCGGATTTGCCGGGCAGGGTAGAGCCCATGCGAGTCGCCGAGGTGCGCGCGCGCGTGCCAGGCATCGTGATGCAAAAGCGTTTTGAAGAGGGCGCGGATGTCAAAGCCGGGGACCTGCTGTTCCAGATCGACCCGGCGCCGCTAAAGGCGGCCTTGTCGCGAGCAGAGGGTGAATTGGCCCGCACCCAGGCCGTCGCACTTGAGGCACAGGCGCGGGTCAAGCGCTATGAACCGTTGGTGAAGGTCGAGGCGGTCAGCCAGCAAGACTTCGACAGTGCCATGGCCGACCTGCGCAGCGCCCAGGCGGCCACGCGCTCGGCTCAGGCCGATCTGCAAAGCGCGCGCTTGAACCTTGGTTATGCTTCGGTGACTGCACCGATTTCCGGGCGTGTCGGCCGTGCACTGGTAACCGAAGGTGCGTTGGTCGGTCAGGGGGACGCGACGTTGATGGCGCGGATTCAACAGCTTGATCCGGTCTATGTCGATTTCACTCAGTCGGCCGCCGACGCGCTGCGCCTGCGCGAATCGCTCAATGGCGGAAAACTCTCCGCTGATGACAGTAAGACGTTGTCGATTCGTGTCGACGGCACCGCTTTTGAGCGTCAGGGCGCACTGATGTTTACCGATATCGCCGTTGATCGCGGCACCGGGCAGGTGTCATTACGCGGCAAGTTCGCCAACAGCGACGGCGTGTTGCTGCCGGGCATGTTCGTGCGCGTGCGCACGCCTCAAGGCACCGACAAACAGGCCATTCTCGTGCCCCAGCGCTCGGTGCAGCGCGGCAGCGATGGCGGCGCGCAGGTCATGGTCGTCGGCGCCGACGGCCGCGCCGAAGCGCGCAATGTGGCGACCGGTTCCATGCAGGGTTCGCGCTGGCAGATCAGTGAAGGCCTGAAGGCTGGCGATCAGGTGATTGTCAGCGGACTGAGCGGCCTGCAACCAGGTGCCAAGGTCGTACCCGCCCAGCCCCAAGCCCAGGCTCAGTCGCCTGAGTCGCACCAGTAAGGGCGCCGTCGCCGCGAGGATATTCCGATGTCTCTGTTTTTTATCAAACGCCCGAACTTCGCCTGGGTGGTAGCGCTGTTCATTTCTCTGGCCGGTCTGCTGGTCATTCCGATGCTGCCGGTAGCGCAGTACCCCAACGTCGCGCCGCCGCAGATCAAGGTGACGGCGACCTATCCCGGCGCCTCCGCGAAGGTGCTGGTGGACTCGGTCACCAGCGTGATCGAAGAGTCGCTCAACGGTGCGAAGAACCTGCTGTATTTCGAGTCGACCAACAACTCCAACGGTATCGCCGAAATTGCAGTGACGTTCCAGCCGGGCACAGATCCGCAGCTCGCTCAGGTTGATGTGCAAAACCGCTTGAAAAAAGCCGAAGCGCGGATGCCGCAAGCCGTGCTGACCCAAGGTCTGGAGGTGGAGCAAACCAGTGCCGGTTTCCTGCTGATCTATGCGCTGAACTATAAGGAAGGCACCCAGCACAGTGACACCACCGCATTGGGCGACTACGCCGCGCGCAATATCAACAACGAGCTACGCCGGGTTCCGGGCGTCGGCAAGCTGCAGTTCTTCTCCTCTGAAGCGGCGATGCGCGTCTGGCTCGACCCGCAGAAACTGGTGGGCTACGGGCTATCCATCGACGACGTCAGCGCGGCCATCCGTGGCCAGAACGTGCAAGTGCCGGCTGGCAGCTTCGGCAGTACGCCGACCAGCAGCCAGCAGGAACTGACCGCCACCCTGGCGGTGAAAGGTACGCTGGATAATCCGGAAGAATTCTCTCGTATTGTCCTGCGTGCCAACGAGGACGGTTCGACGGTCAAACTGGGCGACGTCGCCCGCGTGGAAATCGGTCAGGAAAGTTACAACTTCAACTCGCGCCTGAATGGCAGACCCGCCGTGGCAGCGGCGATCCAGTTGTCGCCGGGCGCCAACGCGATCCAGACCGCAACTGCGGTCAAGCAGCGCCTGGCCGAACTGTCGGCCTACTTCCCGGATGACGTGGAATATTCCGTTCCTTACGACACCTCGCGTTTCGTTGATGTCGCGATCGAGAAGGTAATTCATACCCTGATCGAAGCGATGGTCCTGGTATTCCTAGTGATGTTCCTGTTCCTCCAGAACATCCGCTACACCTTGATTCCGTCGATCGTGGTACCGGTGTGTCTGCTGGGCACGCTGCTGATGATGTACGTGCTGGGCTTCTCGGTGAACATGATGACCATGTTCGGCATGGTGCTCGCCATCGGCATTCTGGTGGACGACGCCATTGTCGTGGTGGAGAACGTCGAACGGATCATGGCCGAGGAGGGCTTGTCGCCGGTCGACGCCACGGTGAAAGCGATGGGGCAGGTATCGGGCGCGATCATCGGTATCACCCTGGTGCTGTCGGCGGTGTTCATGCCGCTGGCATTCATGTCCGGCTCGGTCGGTGTGATCTACCAGCAATTCTCGGTATCGCTGGCGGTGTCGATTCTGTTCTCCGGGTTCCTCGCGCTGACGTTCACCCCGGCGCTATGCGCCACGCTGCTCAAGCCGATTCCACAAGGGCACCATGAAAAGCGCGGCTTCTTCGGCGCCTTCAACCGTGGCTTTGCCAAGCTCACCGATCGCTATTCAGTCCTGAACAACGGGCTGGTGGCGCGTTCCGGCCGGATGATGTTGGTGTACCTGGGCATTATCGCCATGCTCGGTTACTTCTACCTGCGCCTGCCGGAATCGTTTGTGCCGGTGGAGGACCAGGGCTACATGATCGTCGACGTCCAGCTGCCGCCGGGCGCGACCCGTACCCGTACCGAATCGACTGGCGAACAACTGGAGCGTTACCTGGCTACCCGTGACGCGGTTCAGTCGACGTTCCTGGTGTCCGGCTTCAGCTTCTCCGGGATGGGCGATAACGCAGCGCTGGCATTCCCGGTGTTCAAGGACTGGTCGGAGCGTGGCGAAGATCAATCGGCCATGGCAGAAGTCAATGCGCTGAACGAGCAATTTGCCGTGGCCAACGACGGTGCGGTGATGGCCGTGCCACCGCCGCCGATTGACGGTCTGGGCAACTCCGGTGGTTTCGCCCTACGCCTGCAGGATCGTGCCGGCCTGGGTCGGGAAGCGTTGCTCGCTGCTCGTGATCAGGTGCTTGGTCAGGCCAACGGCAACCCGAAAATTCTCTACGCGATGATGGAAGGTCTGGCGGAGTCGCCGCAATTGCGCGTAGTGATCGACCGTGACAAGGCGCGCACCCTGGGGGTGAGTTTTGAATCGATCAGCAGTGCGTTGTCTGCCGCTTTCGGTTCGGAGGTGATCAACGACTTCACCAATGCCGGCCGCCAGCAGCGCGTAGTGGTGCAGGCCGAGCAGGGCGACCGGATGACTCCGGAAAGCGTGCTCAAACTGTACGTACACAACAGCGCGGGCGATCTGGTGCCGCTCAGCGCTTTCGTCACCACGCATTGGGAGGAAGGTCCGGTGCAGGTAGTGCGCTACAACGGTTATCCGTCGGTGCGCATCGTCGGTGATGCCGGGCCGGGCTACAGCACCGGTGAAGCCATGGCAGAAATGGAGCGTATCGCCGCGCAGTTGCCGGCCGGTTTCAGCTACGAGTGGACCGGTTTGTCCTACCAGGAGAAGGTCTCCAGTGGTCAGGCCACGCAACTGTTTGCGCTGGCCATTCTGGTGGTGTTCCTGCTGCTGGTGGCGCTGTACGAGAGCTGGGCGATTCCGTTGACCGTGATGCTGATTGTGCCGATCGGCGCCATCGGTGCGGTACTCGCGGTGATGGTCGCCGGCATGCCTAACGACGTGTACTTCAAGGTCGGTTTGATCACCATCATAGGGCTGGCGGCGAAGAACGCGATTCTGATCGTCGAGTTCGCCAAGGAACTCTGGGAAAAAGGTTACAGCCTGCGCGACGCCGCGATCGAGGCTGCACGGCTGCGCTTCCGGCCAATCGTGATGACCTCCATGGCCTTCATTCTCGGCGTGGTGCCGCTAGCACTGGCGACCGGGGCAGGGGCTGCAAGTCAGCGGGCAATCGGTACCGGGGTGATCGGCGGCATGCTCAGCGCGACACTGCTGGGTGTGTTGTTTGTACCGATCTGTTTTGTGTGGGTGCTGTCGATGTTGCGCAGTAAACCGGCTCCCATTGAACAACCCGCTTTGGCTCAGGAGTGACACATGCGTATTTCAGGATTTTCTACGCTGGTGATCGCCATGTTGTTGGCCGGTTGCTCGTTGGCGCCGACCTATGAGCGGCCCATCGCACCGATTGCGGACAACTGGGCGGGCGAGTCGTTGAAACAGGGCGCTCCGATCAACCAGTTGGCGTGGCAGTCGTTCATCGTCGATCCCGACCTGCGCCGTCTGGTGGGTGTTGCGCTGGCTAACAACCGCTCGTTGCGCCAGACCCTTTTGGACATCGAGCAGGCCCGGGCGCAGTACCGCATTCAGCGAGCCGATCGGGTTCCGGGGCTGAACGCAAGCGCGTCCGGCAATCGCCAGCGCTTACCGTCGGACCTGGCCAGTGACGGCCGGGCAGGGGTGGCCAGCCAGTATCAGGTCGGTCTGTCGCTGCCCGAATACGAGCTGGATCTGTTTGGCCGGGTAAAAAGCCTCAGTGACTCTGCGCTGCAGGAATACCTTGCCACCGAAGAAGCAGCCCGCGCCGCGCAGATCGCGCTGATCGCCGAAGTCAGCCAGGCCTATCTGGTTCACGACGGCGCCCAGCGTCGGCTGGAGTTGACCCAACAAACCCTGAGCAGCCGGGAATACTCGTTCGCGCTGATCAGTCAGCGCCGCTCCAGCGGCACGGCGACAGCGCTGGATTATCAGGAAGCTCTGGGGCTGGTGGAACAGGCGCGGGCCGAACAGGAACGCAATCTGCGCGAGAAGCAGCAGGCGTTCAACGCGCTGGTTTTGCTGCTGGGCACAAAGGACGCGGGCAAGGTGATTCCCGAGCGGCTGACGACGCAGCCGATGCTGGTGCAAGACATCGCTGCGGACACCACGTCGACGCTGATCGAGCGCCGGCCGGACATTCTTGCGGCCGAGCATCGACTGCAAGCGCGCAATGCCGATATCGGCGCGGCACGGGCGGCGTTCTTTCCGCGTATCAGCCTGACCGGCAGCTTTGGTACTTCCAGCGCGCAGATGTCCGGTCTGTTCGACGGCGGTTCGCGCTCCTGGAGTTTCGTACCGAACCTTTCGCTGCCGTTGTTCGATGCTGGTCGCAACAGTGCCGGGCTGAGTCTGGCCGAAGCCCGCAAGGATTCAGCTGTGGCGGCCTACGAAGGCACGATTCAGACGGCGTTCCGCGAGGTCGCCGATGCATTGGCTGCCACCGACACCTTGCGCCGGGAGGAGGCCGCGCGCCGCGCACTGGCCAATACCAGCACTGAAACCCTGAGTCTGGCCAAGGCCCGATATGAAGGCGGTATCGACAGCCACCTGCGTTATCTCGATGCGCAGCGCACCAGTTTCGTCAATGAAACAACGTTTATCGAGGTCAGCACGCAACGCCAGATTGCTCTGGTCGATCTGTTCCGTTCGCTGGGCGGAGGTTGGTCCACGCCGACAACCGTTAGATAACGCCTGACAAGAGCTCCTTTGGTTGGCGCATCCAACCGCCTTTGCCCCGCAGACCGAAAGGTCTCGGGGCTTTTTTTTCCAGGAAAACCGAGTAAGGCTTACAACGCACTCGCTGCGCCGGCCGCGCCATGCAGGAACATCTGTTCCAGCACATTGGCCGAGTTGGCACTGGCCGCGCGCCCACGGCGCTCGGCATCAACCATGCCGAAAATCATGGTCAGGAACAGCTCCGTGAAAACCGCGGCGGTGACATCGATACGAAACGCGCCCAGTTGCTGGCCACGCAGAAAAAAAGCATCCAGAGCGTCAGCATAAGTCTGCCAGCGGTCGCCCTCACCATTGACCGCAAACGTGTCGGGGCGGTACTGAAAGAGCAGGAAAACCAGCATTTCCCGATGCGCGAGATGCTCGTTGATCAAACTGCGCAACGCCTGTACCGGCTCGCCGTGCAACAGGTCGGTGGTGGTGGTGATCTGGTTCAGCACCGTCTCACCGTGGTTTTCCATCATCTGCACCAGGTTGTCACGGGTGCCGCAAAAGCGATGCAGCGTAGCCTTGCTGACGCCAGCCGCTTCAGCCAGTTCCTTGAGTGTCGCCCGAGGGCGATCCACGATGGCCAAGGCCAGCGCCTTGATAAGTCGTTCGTCTTGAGGAGTCAGGGTCATCAGTCGGTCTCGAATCGAATTTCAATCCGCCGAATTGTGCAGGAAAAGCTCATTACTGCAACGAAAACCACCGAAATAGAGCAAATGACTTCATCTGAGACAGTTTTTGTTCATCACGGGATCGGCGTTGCGCACCGTTCGAATGTCATGAATTGTAAGAAGCCTGCGCGATCTGATCCCCATGCGGCGCCTGGGCAAGGATCGACTCAGTGACTGGCCACCAACAAGGCCAGCGCAGTGCAAGCAGTCTCGGTTTCGGCTCGCAATCGATCCAGATCACCGTGGGCCGACCAGGCAATGGTCAGCCCGTCTACCAGTTGAATCAGCAAGCGGCTGGACGCCTTTAAAAACGCTTCGCTCAACTCAGTTCCCATGGCTCGCTGCAGCGCCTGCTCGGTGGCTTCAATGGCCACCGAGTAAATCTTGCTGGCCATTTGCGGGTCATTGCGCATTGCCCAGAAGAACAACTCGGTCTGCGCCCTGGCCGCATCCGGATGATCGATGAACCAAGTGATCAATTGCCGCAGAACTTCGGCTGCCGTCGCCGCAGCAGTGGCCCCGGCCGGTACCTGTTCCAGCGCTTGCGGTGGCAGGCTGAACAGCGATTCGTAGACCGCATAAAACAGGTCGTTCTTGGTATGGAACACGTAATGCAACGAAGCTAACGGACAGCCGGCTTGCGCCGCAATACGGCGGGTCGTGGCATTGGCTACGCCATGCTCGGCGATCACTCTGATCGTTGCCTCGACGAAATCCTGCCGGCGTAATTCAGCGCCCATTCTGGCCATGGTTCAGCAATCTCCTTTATTCCTGGCGCCCTATAACGACAAGGGCGATGTCGACGCTTGCGGATCCTACAGCAACAAATCACCAGGCGTCATGAATGGAAAGGGGACATGAAACGGCTGCACCAATAATGGTAACAACTGTTTCGTTATTTCCCGAATCGGTGCGTTTCGGCGAAACAAACGGAAACATCCTCCGGCAGTTTTATCGCGCTGTGTACCCCGCGATCGCGCAATCGATTGATAAGAAACGACTAATTCCCGCTCTGTGGATCTTGGCACCGGGCTTGCTTTGATTACTCGACTTGGTCATTTGATCAAGTCAGTTGATTAGGTTAGCGCAGGCAACGGGTTGCCACCGTAAAGACCACCCCGTTGCTGATCAAGGCCCACGAGGATCCCTCCCATGAACACAGTGATTGAGCGCCCCCATAACAATTTTTCTATTGGCGTCGTAATCCGGCATCTGGTCGCGGCCGTCGCTGCCTCGGCGTTTTTCTGTACGGCACAGGCAGCAGATAAGGATCCAGCATTACTCGGCACCAAACTGACTCCGCTGGGAGGCGAGGCGGCGGCCAGTGCCGACGGGGTGATTCCCGCGTGGACAGCACCCGGTCCTCAAGGTGGCAGTTGGACCCATGGCCAAGTGCGCGGCAAGCAATGGACGTTCAAGGATGACAAGCCGCTGTTCAGCATCGACTCGGGCAACGTCGATAAATACGCCAGCAAGCTTTCACCGGGCCAGGTAGAAATGTTCAAGAAGATTCCCGGCTACCGGATGGACGTGTACCCGACACGACGCAGCTGTGGCGTGCCGGATTTCGTCGCGCAGAACACGAAGAAGAACGTCGGTTTCGCCAAGCTCGACGGCGACGGCCTGGCGTTGCAGGAAGCCTATGTTCCAGGCATTCCGTTTCCATTTCCAGCCTCGGGTGCCGAAGTGATGTGGAACATGAAAATGCGCTATCGCGGCGTTGGCTTCGATATGTCGAAAACCGTTTCCGGAATTTCGCCACGCAAGGGCAGTGAAGACTGGCTGCGCACCTCCACCGACTGGTTCATGTACACACCATGGGGCGTGAAGGGCAGCGCGCTGTTCTCGTCATTCGATCGCCTGGAAGTCGCCACCTACTTCAGCTACACCGACCCCGCCGCGCTTGCCGGACAAGCCGGGGTGGTCACCACCAAGGCCGGCGAGCAAGCCACCACGTTCTATTACTTCCCGGGCCAGCGCCGCGTGCGGCGCATGCCGGCGTATTCCTACGACGCACCGCAAATCGGCCTGGACAATCAATACACCATCGATGAATCCAACGTGTTCTTCGGCCCCATGGACCGCTTCGACTGGAAGCTGCTGGGCAAGCAGGAAATGCTTGTGCCCTACAACTCGTTCGGGGCCTACGACAACTCGGCGAAGATCGAGGAGGTGGCCAAGCGCGACTTCATCGCTCCCGAATCGCGTCGCTATGAGCTGCACCGCGTGTGGGTGGTCGAAGCGACCGTCCGCCAAGGCATGCGCCATCAGGCACCGAAGCGTCTGTTCTACATCGACGAAGACAGCTGGAACGCGCTGATGGCGGTGGACTACGACAAGCAGGGGCAAATCTGGAAGGTCCGCGAGGGTTACACGATCCCGGTGTACGAGACCGGCACCTGCGACATGGAAGCCCAGGCGCAATACAACCTGGTTGACGGTCGCTACCTGTACGACATGACCTCCATTGGCACCGGCAAGAACGACCATCGCTGGCTGACCGACGGGGCGAGCAATCCGCGCCTGAAACGCGACTTCTACACCTCCGACAACCTGCGCGCCAACAGCGAACGCTGATAGCGGCTTTCGGGAACAGACATGAAAAAAATAATCAGTAGAACCTCAGGTCTTGTCATCGCGTGTGCAACCCCATTTGCCATGGCGTTCACCTTTGAAACCGAAAACATTCGCGGCTCTTTCGACTCCACCATCGCCGTGGGCATGGGACTGCGCACCGAATCGCGCGGCTGCAACCTTATCACTAGCGGCCCCGGCGGGCACAATCCACCCAGCGGCTGTCTGGCGCCCAGCGCAGGTGTTGGTGACCAGGGCGACTTGAACTACGACCGGGGCGACCTGTTCACCAACTACATAAAAGGCATCCATGAACTGGTGCTGAAGTTTCCCGAAGACTACACGTTCATGGCGCGCGGTAGCTGGATTCGGGACTTTGCCGCGACCGACACCAGCGGTGCGCTATCGGCTAACCGGCCTGAAGGTGTCGGTAGCGACGGCCTCACCAGTGGCGCCCGAGACGATCTGGAGTTCAAGGCGCGTCTGCTGGATCTGTGGGTGAGCAAGAGTTTCGATGTCGGTGACCAACGTGTTCGCGCTCGCCTGGGTAATCAGGTGATCAACTGGGGCGAGAGTCTGTTCGCTGCTGGCGGCATCAACAACACCAACGCTTACGATGTCATGGCATTGTCGCGTCCCGGTACCCAGCTCAAGGAAGCCTTGCTGCCGGCCCCGATGTTGAGCCTGGCGTCGGGGCTTGGTGCCGGGGTGAATATCGAGGCGTATTGGCAGTTCAATTGGAACAAAAGTGAATTGCCCCCGGTAGGGAGCTATTGGTCCACCACCCACGCGCTGGGTGAGGGCAGGGGTACCTACGGGTACGATGAAAAAGAGGCGCGCAACAGCGGCCAATGGGGCGTGTCACTGCGCTGGCAGCCTGACAACACCGATCTCAACCTGGGTCTGTACGTGATGCGTTATCACGACAAACTGCCGTCACTGAGCGTGCAGGTGGATCCGCAAACCTTCGCCGCGGCGCCGACCTGGGAATATCCGGAAGACCGCATGATGTACGGCATCAGCGCCAATATGCCGGTCGGCGACTGGGCACTGGGCACCGAGTTGTCCTATCGTCCCAAGGATGCGGTACCGCTCAACCCGGTCATCGACGCTTGCGCCGCCAACGGTGGCAAATGCTGGAAAGACGCAAAGAAACTGCAATGGCACCTGACCGGCATCTACAGCATGACGCCGTCCAACTCGCCGACCTTGCTCGAATTCACCGGTGCCAGCACCGGTACCTTGTTGAGCGAACTGGTGGTCGTGAAATACCCCGGTCTGCATAACGACTACGCCGGGGAACCCATCGCCGCCGGCCTTAATACCTGGCAACTGGACCCGGCCATCGCGCCGAGCGCCAAGGGTAACAAAACCTCCTCTGGCATCAGCCTCGATTTGAGCCTGACCTATGACAACACGCTCGTTCCTGGCTGGCAGGTCACGCCGGGAGTGTTCTACTCGCGCTCGATCAACGGACGCACCCCGAACCTGTCGGCCACCTTCACCGAAGACGCCAGCAGCATGAACCTCTACCTCAACTTCGTGCGCAATCCGGCGAGCTGGCAAATCTCGGCCAACTACGCAAAGTTCATGGGCGGCAAGACCCCTTACGATCAACTGCTGCGTGATCGCGATTACGTTGGCCTTGTGGTTTCCCGAACCCTGTGAGGCGCGCCGTGAACAGTTCCCTGAACCTTAAGCAAAGCACTTCGCGCGGCGTGTTACCGCGCATCGAACAATGGCTGTTCTCGCATCGCATGCTGACGTTGGCGAGCCTGGCGCTGTTCACCTTGGGCATGGCTTGGTTTGCCGTGCAGTTGCGCATGGAAGCCGGGTTTGAAAAGCAGTTGCCCATCGGCCATGAATACATCGAGACCTTTGAGACCTATCGCAATGACTTGCTCGGCGCGAATCGGTTGACGGTGGTGGTCAAGGCTCGCCAAGGGACGATCTGGAGCCAGGCAGGGCTCAACCGTCTGTATGACGTCACCCAGGCGCTGATCTTTCTGCCCAACGTGTCGCGCAGCAGCGTGCGTTCGTTGTGGACGCCCAACGCGTTCGTCAATGAAATCACCGAAGAGGGCTTTCGTGCCGACCCGCTGGTACCAGGGACGGTAACGCCGGAAAGTCTCGATGATACGAGCATAGCCATGATCGCCAACTCGACGGCGCAGGGTGGTTTTATCGGAACGCTGGTGGCTCGCGACCAAAGCAGCGCGATGATCACGGTCGACCTCAACGAGTTCGATACTAACGGCCAGCGCCTGGACTATGTGGCTTACAACCAGGTCCTGGAGCAGCAGATTCGCGGTCAGTTCGAGGACATGGATTTCGAGATCCAGATCATCGGCTTCGCCAAGCAGATCGGGGACATTGCCGTGGGCGCTTCGGCGGTTTTCGAGTTCTGTCTGCTGGCCTTGTTGCTGACAGCGGCTGCGGTGTTCTGGTACTGCCATTCGCTGCGTTTCACCTTGCTGGCGGTGGGTTGCTCGCTGGTTTCGCTGATCTGGCAGTTCGGCGCTTTGCGTCTGCTCGGCTATGGCCTCGATCCGTTGGCGGTGCTGGTACCGTTTCTGGTGTTTGCCATAGGGGTATCCCATGGCGTGCAGCAGATCAACTTCATCATTCGCGAGATCGCCTGCGGCAAGTCGGTGGAGGGCGCGGCGCGTGCCAGTTTCAGTGGGTTGCTGATTCCCGGCACACTGGCGTTGGTCACCGCATTCGTATCGTTCGTGACGTTGCTGTTGATCCCGATACCCATGGTGCGGGAACTGGCAATCACCGCTTCACTCGGGGTGGCGTTCAAGATCGTCACCAATCTGGTGATGCTGCCCGTGCTGGCCTCGATGCTCAGGGTGCATGACGGTTACGCCGCAGCCGAGGAAGTTTCTCGCCAGCGCCGTGTCCGTTGGTTACACGGTCTCGCCCGTTTGAGCGAATGGCACAACGTGCGCTGGGTGCTGGGTATGGCCGTGCTGATCTTTGTCACGGCGGCGTGGCAAAGCCATGATCGAGTCGTCGGTTCTTTACAGGCCGGAGCCCCGGAACTGCGCGAGGATGCGCGCTTCAATCGGGATGCGCTGTCGATCGCCAGCAATTACGACATTGGTCTGGACTGGCTCAGTGTGGTCTTCGAGGTCAAGGTCGATGGCGGTGCGAACGACTGCGAGAACGTCGCTCTCGGCCAATATCAGGACCGTTTTGTCTGGGCCATGCAAGGTGTGCCTGGTGTGGTCTCGGTGACCTCGTTTTCCAACAGCCTGCGCCAGTTCAACGAGGGCTATAACGAGGGCAACCCGAAAATGAACGCGGTGCCCATCGACCCGACCAACTACTCGTCGATGGCCGCCGAGGTGGCTCGCGTGCCCGGCATGATGCGGACTGATTGCAGTATGACCGCGGTGCATTTGTTTCTCGCCGATCACAAGGCAACCACCATTCACCGGGTGATCACCGCGGCCAAGGCTTTCCGCAGCCAGTTCACTCAGTCCGGGGTGAGTGTACGTCTGGCGTCCGGTAACGCCGGCGTGATCGCGGCGATCAACGAAGAAGTGGAACGCAGCGAGTTGCCGATGATGCTTTACGTCTACGGCGCTATCGCGCTGCTGGTGTTTGTCGTCTACCGCGATTGGCGCGCAGTGCTGGTCTGCTGCCTGCCGCTGACTCTGGGGACCTTCATCGGCTACTGGTTCATGAAGGAGCTGCAGATCGGCCTGACCATCGCCACCTTACCGGTCATGGTGCTGGCGGTCGGCATCGGCGTGGATTACGCGTTCTACATCTATAACCGTTTGCAGCTGCATCAGGCGCTCGGGCAACCGATCACCAAAGCCGTGGAGCATGCATTGCTGGAGGTCGGCGTCGCCACGATTTTTACTGCGATCACCCTGGCGGCGGGCGTCGCCACCTGGGCGTTTTCCGATCTGAAGTTTCAGGCAGACATGGGCAAGCTGTTGGCCTTCATGTTTCTGGTCAACATGATCATGGCTATGACCGTTCTCCCAGCCTTCGCAGTATGGCTGGAGCGGACATTCCCGCGACGGCGCCCAGTGCGCCTGATCGGCTCACTGGTGCATTGAGGAGACAGCCATGCGAAACCTGATGCCTTTACTGGTTCTGATGTTGCCGGCGTTATTGCAGGCTTCGTCCTTGTCGGCTGTACCGGCTACACAAACGGCCAGCGCCAATGCCGCGACGCTGTTGAGCGTTGCCCGGGCCGGGGAGCGAACCGTTGCCGTCGGCGATCACGGCGTGGTGCTGTTGTCGGATGATCACGGTGGGCATTTCCGTCAAGCGACATCCGTGCCGTTGGCCACCCCTCTGACGGGGGTGTCCTTCGTCGATGCCCGTCAGGGTTGGGCCGTTGGTCACTGGGGGGCGATTCTGGCCACTACTGACGGCGGCGATACCTGGCAGGTGCAGCGCCTTTCCAGTGCAGAAGATCGGCCACTGTTTGCCGTGCACTTTTTCAATCCGCAGCAAGGGGTGGCGGTGGGGCTGTGGTCGCTGGTGCTGACCACCGATGACGGCGGCAAGCACTGGACCGAGCAGCGACTCGAAGCTCCGCCGGGTTCGAAGCGGGCCGACCTAAACCTAATGGGGCTGTTTGCCGATGGGGAAGGGTGCTTGTACGCCACCGCCGAACGCGGCCAGTTATTGCGCTCAGACGATCAGGGCAAGCACTGGCGCTATGTGGATACCGGTTACAGCGGCACGCTGTGGACGGGGGCGGTGCTGGGCGACGGCTCGCTGCTGGTGGGCGGGCAACGCGGCACGTTGCTGCACGGCTCCGCCGACGGCGCACGTTGGCAGCGCGTGTCGCTGCAAAGCAAGAGCTCGGTCACCGCCATCGATGTTTCCGGGCAAACAGTCATCGCCGTAGGTCTGGACGGTTTGATCGTGCGCAGCGACGACGGTGGCCAAAGTTTCCATGAACAACCCAGCGGCGACGGGGTTTCGCTCACGGCGACACTGCTGAACGGGGATGGCTCGCCGATCGTCTTTTCCCGTAGAGGCGTCGTTTCTCGGCACTGATACCGGCGGTATGTCGGGAGTCGAACGCCATGCTCGTTTCCCGACACGTCGGCGCGATTTTTTCTCAAACGAACTGCTGATTTCCGGCCGAATTTCCATGCCTGAATGAGTTTCTATAGGTGCAAAATAATAAACATAACGAATGTTGCGTTAATTAATTTTGCTTGTTAGAGTCGATGGCAAATAACAAGACGCAGCACGCTGCAAGCGCAGCGGCTGCCACTCTCGATGGAGGTACTTTGATGATCTCGCTCAAGTCGACACTCACCCTGCCAGCCGCTGGACTCACCGGTTTCGAAACCCCGCTGACGGAAGAGGAGGCTGCGATTCAGGCCTCCGTGCACCGCTTCGCCAAAGAAGTGTTGCGACCATTGGGTCGCGAGCTGGACCGCATGACCGCCGAAGAGGTGGTTGCCCCTGGCTCGCCTTACTACTCGCTGTTTGCCGAGTTCGCCAAGCTCGGCCTCGACCCGGCGCTGTTGGCACAGTTGCCGCCGGACATGGCGGTGCGAATCGAATCGCTGATCGGTGAAGAACTCGGCTGGGGCGACGCCGGGCTGGCGATCTCTTTGGGCTGCGCCGGTTTCCCTCTGCAAATGGCCGTTGCCGCCGGCAATGCCGAACTGGTCGAACTCTGCCAGGGCCGGATCGGCTGCTGGATGGCCACCCCACCCGACCGT
>NZ_WKFA01000061.1:0-34367 GCF_021605325.1 Pseudomonas sp. PA-7-1E | reverse complement strand
GGCTTCAAGCTCTTCAATACTTTTATTTATTGAATTATATGTTCTAAACATCTTGGGTTTTGAAGCGTCATCATTGATTAACTTTCTTCTTATTTTTTTATCTTCTGTTTCAGGCAATACCTCAACTTGAAAATCATAACCTTTGTTAACAAGTTCCTTGTTAACAAAGGCATAAATCATTTTCTGGTAGGCTTCGCCTAGGGCCTGAGCGTCGGAGAAACTTCTACCTTCAATTTCAGGTTTTCCCTCGCTTTTCAAAAAATTATTAACCATTTTAAATTCATCATTGATTAGGTCATATTTCCCTGTTCTTTTGTTTTTCCCATCTATAAATATATGTGGGTGAACTCCCAAGTTATCATCGTGTTCACTGGTGATTTCATCACCATGAAAAACGATTAACTTAACAGGATAATCAGGCAGGTTTTCTTTGTAAAAGTTGTTTATTATATTCATATAATCAGTGGGTTTTACATAATCCACACATTGATTAAATGGAAACTTCCAAAATGCTTCTTGAATAACAGTTTTTTTCAAACTGAAATCATCATCCGATTTATTCAATTCGATAGATTTGTTTTTTAATTCTATGTATTTGTTGACACAAGAAACCTTTTGTTTCTTGCGTTGAACATTCATTTCATCAATAACATTTGAAGAGGCAACATCAACAACTTCTGGGTTTTGAAGCAAAGCTTGAAGAAAAGATGTTAATTCACCATCTTCATTTTTTTTGATAAGTTCTTTTAATTTATAAGCGTATTTTGACAACTCACAATTAACTTCGGCTAATTGTCCATTATCTTGTTTTTGCTCAGTGAGTGGGTCATATATGGATTTGAATATTTTCTTTCGGTCATCAACCGAAAGCTTATCCATTCTTGTAAGTTTGTTATTGAAAAAAACAATGTTCTTGTCAATAAGGTCTTTGTTAAATTCAAGGTCATCTTTTTGAATAATTCTTAACGAATGTTCAAGTGATGATTTAAGTTGATTGATACCGGGTGTTTTCTTAACACGGTTACCACTGGTGAAATTTAATCTTTTCCAGATCATGCTTTTGGTTTTGGACATTTTGCTCCTGATCGATGTTCACCGGGTAGGTGAACTGAGTTGTCTTTGTCACTCAGAAGGCCCACAAGGCCGCTGGTGACTGCGTAAGGCTGCGACCCTAAAAGGGGTGCGGAGTCTTCGCAAAGTGTTCTACAAGAGAAATTAGAGCCATTGCAAATGGTGAGAATTTTCTTGTTGAACAGTAGGTGTTGCCGTTGCTTTTGTTTCTGTCCTGCCGACTAGGCACCAGTGGTCATTTCGCAAGCGTAGCGGCTTTCACGAAGTGAAAGTGTGAAATTACCATCAACTGGTTGATAAATACTCATACTTCCAGTATTTGAGTTATTTAATTACAAGTTACCATGTATTATTTTATTTTCAAGCGAGAACAAAAAAGGCCACCTTGAAAGGCAGCCTTGTGAACTGATTGAACTTTCTATTGGCCTCTGTTCCAATTAAATATTTCTTCAAGTTCACTTTGTCTTTGCTTGTGGTCTGTTGTTCTAAATACATTCTGGATAATGCCATCGTTTATAAAACGTTTAGCACCATTTTTGAACATGATGGCGTAATCATTAAGTTCAAAATCAATAACTATGCTTTTGATAATCTCATGAAGCAACAAGTTTATTTTTGAGCGTGTTTCATATGTGCCATTTGCTTTTAATTCCTCAACAGCATTATCAATGTTTGAGTTGTAAATATTAAGCTGCGAAACCTCTACTTCTGTTTGTGACTTCTCTAATAAAAGATTTTTAATTTCTAGTTCTGCTTGTTTAGCTCCATCAATCATGAATGAAGGCAAGGCACCATCATGTTCAATAAAAGACTTCTGGAAATTTTCAAGCAACTTTTTATTCTTATCAATCTTGGTTTCAATCGTCCGTAGTTTTTTGGTTAAAGCATCAAGCGGATTATTTTCATCTAAAATGTCGGCAAGATTGATTTCTTGAATAGCTTTTAATAAGGTAATTTCAAAGTCGTCATATCGTAAACGTTTCAAAATACATTCGCGTGTAAATTTTCCCTTCTTACACACAATATAATTGACCGACTTTGGAACCTTTGCACGCTTATCAATACCGGGATTGAGTAGATGAACAGGGCCACCACAGTCAGCACATTTCAAAAGTCCGGTGAAAAGGTTTGTGAATACCTTCCCTTTACGTCCTTTTCGCGTGGTATTTGTTGCAGCAATACGTTGACATTGTTCAAACGTTTCACGGCTAATGATTGCTGGGAAATAGTCCTCAATAGGTTCACAAGCTGCAATCAAGTCACGTTTGCCAGTGTTTTGCTTCTTAGGCTGATAAAGTCCAAAGGTTGCCGGATTTCTCAAAATTTTAGAAATTATGGAAGGCTCCCAATACTCAATGTTTTTGAATGTTGGGATTCTTCTTTCATTCAAGATGTTCTTGATTTTTAACGAGCCGTTACCATTCTGGAAAAGCTCAAAGATGAGTTTGACCGTTTCGGCTTTTTCAGGATTGAGAACGTATCGACGACGTTTAATGTCTTTTCGTTTTTCTTCATCAAATACGTCGAAGGTTTGGGTATCAAGCCACGCTGGGGCTTGTGCAGTCATTGCGATTTTATGAACGGCGGCAAGCTCTCTTTTACTTGCCCAATTTAATAGACCTTTATCGCTTTTGTTTTTGCTTTCGACATTTGCACGGGTAGCATCAATTGATAAAGTGATGATTGTATAAACATCAATTTCTTCAAGGATTTTTTGTTCTTTATCACTGATGATTGCGAGTTTCAAACCTTTTGAAATTATCGCGTTAACCTTTATTAAAGCATCAATAGGGCCACGTCTTGTTAGCCGGTCAATGTTTTCTAGTGCAAACACATCACCCGGCTGAAACTTACCTTTTTCAAGGTCTTCAAAGAATTTAGTAAGTTCTTTTTGTTGCGTATCATCGGAAAAGGCAGAATGGCCGATGTCTTCAAGAGCGTGACTATTTTCTAGTGACAAGTCATTTTTTGCGGCAAAATCGGCTATCAGCTTTCGCTGACGTTCAAGCGAAAAGCCCCGTAATTGCTCACTTGTAGACATCCGAAGGTATGAAATTAACCGTGCCACAAGTCGCTCCCTATAAGGTCAAATCTTACGGGTATTATACGCCTGACTTGATCAAATCGGCCTATCCCTGGGTCGACGAAATTTCCGGGGCGGCGAGCCTGGCGCAGATGCTGTTGAACAACCCCAACCCCGACGGCAGCCCACGCCCCTCGCAGAAGCTGTGTGCAGGCCAGACGCTGCTGTGCAAGGCACTGGGCCTGAAAGTGCCGATGTGGGATGCCAAGCGCTTCGATCAGGAACTGCTGTATGTCGAAGACGTGGGCCAGGTGCCCACGCACATTATCCAGACTACGCGCCTGGGCATTCCCACTGGGCGCGATGAGCACTTGATGTACCGTTTCGTCGATGCTGGCTATGCGCCTTATTGCACGCGGAACCCGCTGCGTCGGGGGCAGGTCGAAGGCCGGGATTATTTTTTGATTTAACGCGCGACCATCCCATGTGGGAGCTGGCTTGCCTGCGATAGCGGTGTGTCAGGCAACTTCAATGCTGGCCACGCCGCAGCCATCGCCGGCAAGCCAGCTCCCACAGTTGAATTTCACCGTCTCAAATTCTGTTTTGTATGCATGGAGTGGATTGTATGGGCCAATGGCTCGATAGCATCACCGGCTGGTTGACCCTCAACCCACAATGGCTGGCAGCGGCGGTGTTTATTGTCGCGTGTGTGGAATGCCTGGCGATTGCCGGGTTGATCGTGCCAGGCACGGTATTGCTGTTTGCAATCGCCGCGTTGGCTGGCAGCGGTGCGCTGCCTTTGAGTGAAACCCTGCTGCTGGGCTTCCTCGGCGGCTTATTGGGCGACGGCGTTTCCTATTACCTGGGCCGCCATTTCCATCAGAACATCCGGCGCCTGCCCGGCCTGCGCCAGCATCCTGAATGGATGAACGGCGCAGAAACCTACTTCCACAAGTACGGAATCGCCAGCTTGTTGGTCGGGCGCTTCATCGGCCCATTGCGTCCCATGCTGCCCATGGTCGCCGGCATGTGCGACATGCCCTTCCCGCGCTTTGCCGCTGTGAGCATCATTGCCGCAGCGGGTTGGACCGTGGCCTATCTGCTGCCGGGCTGGGCTGCCGGCGCCGCGTTCCGTCTGCCCTTGCCGGAAGGCTTCTGGCCGGAAGCGGCGATTATCGCGGCGTGCCTGGCGGTACTGCTGGGGATGAGTTTGAACAGCAGTTGGCGCGGACATCGGCGCACCACCTTGTGGATTGGTTGCGCCAGCCTGGTGTTGTTGATCGCGCTGTTTATCGGCTACCCCCATCTCAATGACTTCGACCAGGGCCTGAGCGCACTGGTGCAGGAACATCGCAGCCCGTGGCTGGACGAGGTGATGGTGCGGGTCACCCAACTGGGTGAGTTCAAGAAGATGTTTTTCGCCAGCGCCGTGTTCACTGGCCTGTTGCTGTTGGCACGGCAGTGGCGCCACGCCGTATTTGTCGGCGCCACCCTCGCTGGCGCGGCAGTGATTAACACCGGCACCAAGCTGTTTTTCGCCCGTGGCCGCCCGGAAATCCTAACGGACCCGCTGACCAGCTTCAGCATGCCCAGCGGCCATGCCTCCGGGGCCTTTGCCTTCTTCCTGGCGCTCGCGGTATTGGCCGGTCGCGGCCAACCTACGCGGCTGCGCCTGACCTGGATGCTGCTGGGCTGCATTCCCGCGGCGTTCATTGCCTTGTCGCGGGTGTACCTGGGCGCCCATTGGCCCACAGACATCCTGGCCGGCACCTTGCTGGCAATGACCGTGTGTGCGTTCAGCCTGACGGCAATCGAGCACCGCAGCCCATTGCCAGCCATGTCGCAAAAAGCCTGGTGGCTGGTGCTGCCCGCCGTGGTGGCCGTGCTCGGTTTCATCGCCTTTACCGGTACGCCCCACGCACTGCTCAGGTACGCCTATTGACCCTTGGCCGGGCCGATCCAGTCCACGGAGGCGCTGCGCCGTTCAGCGTAACGCTCGCGGCGCTCCAGCAGCATCTCATCGGCCATTTCGGCGGCGCGCTCGGTGATGTACTCCGCGCCACGCGTGGCTTCCTGCTGGAGTAATTGCGTGGTCACGCTGACAAAATAAGCGTCCCACGCGACTTGTTCCGAGGGGGTCAGCCGAATCATGGTTATCTCCGATCATTGTTGTGCGATCGGAAAATAGTGCAGGCGGCGCAGTGGAGGCGACCGAGCAAAGTCTGAAAGCTCTGTCAGGCAAATCCGAACATCAGGTGAACAGCTCGCCCTGCAATTCATCGAGCAACAGTTGGATCGCATCCAGGCGTTGCCCTGGGTCGTCCAGTTGCAGCAAGTCGATCTTGTCGGCCTCGCTAAATGGAAGCAGATAGGCCAACTGATTGCTCAGGGCTTGCTGGCCTTCGGCCTGGCCGCCCATGTCCAGCGAGGCCACCATCGGGTGTTCGGCCAGGGCCTCAAGCAACGCCAGCAAGTCGGCGTCCTCTTCGCCCAGCGGCTGGTCCGGCAATTCTTGCAGCCATTGCACATCAGCCACCAGCAACTGGTCTTTCTGCACGCCGGCCTCACGCACGCGGAAACGACGGCCACCTTCGACGCGAATGCCCAGCAGGCCGTTGTCCTGCTGTTTGAAGTCACGAATCAGCGCTTCACAACCGACAAGCGCATAACCGTCAGGGGCCGTGCCCACTTCCGAGCCATCCAGGATGCACACCACACCAAAGCCTTCGCCCTTTTTCATGCAACGGCCGATCATGTCCAGGTAGCGCGCCTCAAATATCTGCAAGTCGAGGGTGCAGCCCGGGAACAGCACAGTGTTGAGGGGGAATAGCGGCAGACTCATAACGGCTTCCTTAAAACCTGGGTTAAACAATGACCGACACCGCCAACGGCAGGAACACCGCCGTGGCCACGCCCATCAAACTCATGGCCAGCGCCGCGAAGGCGCCGCATTCTTCGCTTTCCTGCAGGGCTACCGAAGTGCCGACAGCGTGGGCGGTCATGCCCAGGGCCATGCCCCGCGCTTCGGGGCTGCGTACACCCAGGCGCGACAAGAGCGCTGGACCGATCATCGCGCCGACCACCCCAGTGATCAATACAAACACCGCCGCCAAGGCCGCCACGCCGCCGATCTGCTCGGCCACCAGCATGGCAATCGGCGAGGTGACCGACTTGGGCGCCATGGTCATCAGCACCCTGTGCTCGGCCCCGAACCACCATCCCAACGCCACACAAAGGCCGGTGGCCAATACCCCGCCTACCACCAGCGTAGTAAATATCGGCCAGAACAATTGGCGAATCCGTCGCAGGTTCAGATAAAGCGGCACCGCCAGGGCCACTGTGGCAGGCCCCAGCAGGATGCCCATGATCTCGGTGCTCTTGCGGTATTCGGCGTAGCTCAGCCCGCAGGTGAGCAGCACGCCGATCACCAGCAGCATCGACACCAGCACCGGCTGCAGGAAGATCCAGCGGGTTTTCTCGAACCCCGCCAGCACCAGTTGATAGGCGCCCAGGGTGATACCGATACCGAACAGCGGGTGATGAATGACCGCCGTCCAGGCGCCCTGCCAGTCGAGGATCATTGGTCCTTCTCCTTGCGCTTGACCATCTGCTGCATCAGCACACCGACAAAGCCCATGGCGATCACCAGCGACACCACCAACGCCCCGACGATGGCCCAGAAATCCGCCACGATGTCCTTGGCATACACCATCACTCCCACGGCCGGCGGCACCAGCAGCAGTGGCAGGTAACGCAACAGGCTGCCGGCAGCCAGGCTCAGGGGCTCGCCGACTTCACCGCGCCAGACCAGAAAGCCCAGCATCAGCAACAAGCCGATGATCGGCCCCGGCAGTACCGGCACCAGTAAATGATTGATCGCCGTGCCGATCAGTTGAAACAGCACCAGCCAGGTCAGGCCACGTAACAGCATCCCGCTCTCCCCCTCAAAACTCGCGCGCATTATAAGCATGCCCGCCCTATGCTCCGGCATTCGCCAAAAGCATGTTGGGTTGACCAGGCTGATTGCCCATGATGATCTACATTGGTTCTCTGTAACCCATAAAAACGCCCCTTATCAACGGGCACATAAGTGATGAACCAAGGAGAGACGCAATGCCCTATGTACCCGTAGCGCAGCTCAAAGATTACGTCGGCAAGGAACTGGGACGTTCCGAATGGCTCACCATCGACCAGGCGCGTATCAACCTGTTCGCGGAAGCCACCGGCGATCATCAGTTCATCCACGTCGACCCGGTCAAGGCGGCGCAAACCCCGTTCGGCAGCACCATCGCCCACGGGTTCCTGTCGCTGTCGCTGATGCCCAAGCTGATGGAAGACATCCTGATCATGCCCGAAGGCTTGAAGATGGCCGTCAACTACGGCCTGGACAGCGTGCGCTTTATCCAGCCGGTGAAAGTAAACTCCAAGGTGCGGCTGAACGTCACCCTCACTGACGTCACCGAGAAAAAACCGGGCCAATGGCTGTTCAAGGCCACCGCCACCCTGGAAATCGAAGGTCAGGAGAAGCCGGCCTATATTGCCGAGTCGCTGTCACTCTGCTTCGTATGATCGCCACACCCCCACTGTAGGAGCGAGCTTGCTCGCGAAGGTCGTCAGCGATAACGCGTGCTTGCTGAACAAATGCGGCGCCTGTGAGTTTTCGCGGGCAAGCCCGCTCCTACAGGTGATGGATCCTGCGCATAGACCACTAGGTTCGGCACCCCGGCTACGGCATACTCGGCGCTCAATTATCCGGATCCCGCTATGCGCCCACTCGCTCCCCTTGCCCTTGCCCTGTTGCTCACCGCTTGCGGAGACGGCGAATCGCTGTTGCCGCCCGATGCGCGCTTGCCCGATGGCGGCCGCTACCGTGGCGATGTGGTCAACGGTTTGCTGCAAGGCCAAGGCCGTGTGGACTACCCCAATGGCAGTTGGTACGCCGGCCAGTTCGACAAAGGCCAGTGGCACGGCCAGGGCGAATGGCATGGCAGCAATGGCGAAGTCTATAAAGGCGAATTCAAGCAGGGCCTGTTTGATGGCCAGGGCAGCCTGACCACCTCGGGCAGCAGCTACGTGGGCGGTTTCAAGAACGGCCGACGCAACGGCGAAGGCACCCTCAAAGAGGGGCAGATGACTTATCGCGGCGAATTTCAGGACGACCAGTACTCAGGCCTCGGCCGCCTGGAACTGGCCGACGGCAGCCAGTACCAGGGCCAGTTCGCCCACGGCAAGCCCAATGGCGAAGGCCAGCGCAATGACGACAGCGGCAACCAGTTCAGCGGCCGCTTTGTCGATGGCCAACTGGAAGGCAATGGCACCTTTAATAGCGCCGAGGGGGATATCTATGTCGGTCAATTCAAGCAGAACCAGCTCAACGGTAAAGGCCGCTACGAGAACGCCGACGGTGATGTGTGGATCGGCCAGTTCAAGGAAGGCGCGCTGACCGGCAAAGGCGAATTGATCGGGGTCGATGGCAGCCACTATGTCGGCCAGTTCAGTGACTGGCGCTTTACTGGCGAAGGGCGCCTGAACCTCACCGATGGCAGTTTCTATATCGGTGGCTTCGACAGCGACAACTATCAAGGCCGTGGCACCCTGGTACTCACCGACGGCACCGTGCAGTCCGGCACCTGGGTCAACGGCCTGCGCGTGCGCGACGCCGAGGGCAAGCTGCTGCCCGACCCTCTGGAGACCGGCATACTGGCTCAAGGCCGCTTGCTCGATGACGCCCTGGCGACAGTGCCCGCGTCCACTCCGGCCGTGGAGCTATACACCTTGGTGCTGGCCGGCGACGGCAAACAAAGCGTGTTCCTGCGCGAGGCCGATTACGTCAGCAACCTGCTCGCCACCCGCTTCGGCGCGCGCGGGCAGGTGCGCCTGGTCAACCACCGCGACCATATCGCCGACCGCCCCCTGGCCACCCGCGAAAGCCTGCGCCGCTCGGTGCAAACCCTGGCCGAACGGACCGGACCGGAAGACCTGGTGTTCATTTACATGACCAGCCATGGCACCCATGAGCATGAGCTGGTGCTCGACCAACCGCGCATGGAACTGGCCGACCTGCCCGCCGACGAGCTGGCCGCCGTGCTCGCACCGCTGAAAAACCGCGACAAGGTCATCGTGATCTCCGCGTGTTACTCCGGCGGTTTCATACCGGCGCTCAAAGATGAGCGCACCCTGATCATGACCGCCTCCCGTGCAGACCGCGTGTCATTCGGCTGCTCGGAAGAAGCAGACTTCACCTACTTCGGTGATGCCCTTTTCGCACAAGCTTTCAACCAGACGGATGATTTGCAACACGCCTTCAAACTGGCGCAACTGCACGTGGCCGAACGCGAACAGGCGGACAACTTCGAAGCCTCCGAACCGCAGATCTGGGCCCCTAAAGGCGTGATCGCCCATTGGCAATTATTACGTAAACAGCAGGCACGAAAGGCGCTCGAAAGCGTCTCAATGAATAGCAAGGAAGCCAAAGGCAACTAAGCTGTAACGTGTAACAAGGGGGAAACACCATGTACCTGACACCGCAGCATATCTTGCTGGCCGGGGCTTCCGGCCTCACTGGCGAACACCTGCTCGACCGCCTGCTCAACGAACCCACCGTGACCCGCGTGCTGGCACCCAGCCGCAAACCATTGGCTGAACATCCACGCCTGGAAAACCCGGTGGGCGACCCGGCGGTGTTCCTGCCGCAACTGAGCGGCCGCGTGGATATTGCCTTCTGCTGCCTGGGCACCACGATCAAAAAGGCCGGCTCGGAAGCGGCGTTCCGTGCGGTCGACCTGGACATGGTGGTGGCCTTCGCCAAGCGCGCACGGGAACTGGGCGCGCGGCATCTGATCGTGATCAGTGCGATTGGCGCCGACCCGAAATCCTCGGTGTTCTACAACCGGGTCAAGGGGGAAATGGAACTGGCGCTGAGAGCGCAAGACTGGCCGCAGTTGACCATCGTACGTCCATCGCTGCTGCTGGGGGAGCGGTTGGAACCGCGCCTGGCCGAGCAGTTGGCCGGGCCGCTGTCACGGCTGATTCCCGGTAAGTACCACGGTATTGAAGTCTGCGAACTGGCCCGCGCCATGTGGCGCCTGGCGCTGGAAGAACAGGATGGCGTGCGGGTGGTGGAATCGGACGAGTTGCGCAAGCTCGGTAAGTAATGGTGCAGCGCTTGTACTGATCGCTCCCACGCTCTGCGTGGGAGCGCCGGTTATGACGCTCTGCGTCATGCTTGGGACGCGGAGCGTCCCCGACTGCATTCCCACGCGGAGCGTGGGAACGATCCACCGATCCACATCCTATCTACAGCCCGCCCGTGGCGTTGAAGCCCACACCCAGCACCGTCAACACCGACAGTGGCAACAATAAGGTATCGAGCAACGCGCTGGCCGGCAGGTCGAGATGGGGATAGCTCGGGGCCTCGGCACCAAAGCGGTCCTTGGCGCAGCAGCCGCCATTGATCGCGTACAGATCCAGGCGTGTGCCGGCATACACCACCGGGGCGCCCGGTTGCGCGGCATCCAGAGTACGCGCTGTGGCACAGCCGGTGAGTTGCAGCGCCATCAATAGCAGCAGTGCTTTATTCATCGCCGCCCAGATGGTGCTCGCCCCAACGCGGCAGCATGTCCTGGGGAATGTTCAACAGGTTGAGAATGCGCGCCACTACAAAGTCCACCAGGTCATCGATGGTCTGTGGCTGGTGATAGAAACCAGGCGACGCGGGCAGGATGGTCACGCCCATGTTCGACAACTTGAGCATGTGCTCCAGGTGAATGCTCGAATACGGCGCTTCGCGCGGCACCAGGATCAACTGGCGGCGCTCCTTCAAGGTCACATCCGCCGCCCTTTCGATCAGGTTGTTGCAGGCGCCTGTGGCAATCGCCGACAAGGTGCCGGTGGAACACGGCACCACCACCATCGCCGCTGGCGCACCGGAGCCTGAGGCTACCGGCGACATCCAGTCCTCTTTGCCGTAAACCTTGATCTGCCCCGCCGCTGCGCCGGTGTACTCGGTGAGGAATGCCTGCATCATCTGCACCTTGGAAGGCAGCGCGACATCGGTCTCAGTCGCCAGCACCAATTGCGCCGCCTTGGAGATCAGAAAATGCACCTCACGGTCTTCACGCACCAGGCAGTCGAGCAGGCGCAAGCCGTAGGGCGCACCGGATGCGCCGGTCATCGCCAGTGTGATGCGTTCCGGCCCGCTCATTTCAGTGCCTCGGCCAGCTTGCCGTGCAGGCCGCCAAAGCCACCGTTGCTCATGACCACCACGTGGGTGCCGGGCTGGGCCAAGGATTTCACATGCTCAATGATGCCTTCCAACGAATCGCAGACTGTGGAGGGCACGGTGCATAGCGCAGCAATCGCGGGCAAATCCCAGCCGAGGTTGGCCGGCGCATACCACACCACCTGGTCGGCATCGTTGACGCTCTCGGGCAGGCCATCACGGTGCGCGCCCAGCTTCATGGAGTTGGAGCGCGGCTCGACGATGGCAATAATTTGCGCATCGCCGACGCGCTTGCGCAGGCCATCCAGGGTTGTGGCAATTGCGGTCGGGTGGTGGGCAAAGTCGTCGTAGATGGTAATTCCATTTACTTCAGCGACTTTCTCCATGCGCCGCTTCACACTCTTGAACGCGCTCAAGGCGGCAATGCCCATGGCTGGTACCACGCCAACATGCCGAGCGGCAGCCAGGCTCACCAAAGCGTTGGCCACGTTGTGTTGGCCGGTCATGCCCCAATCGACGATGCCTTGGGGCTGGCCTTCGAACAGCACTTCAAACCGCGAACCGTCTTCGCTGAGCAACCTCGCCTGCCACTGCCCGTCCGCGCCGGTAGTTTGCACCGGGGTCCAGCAGCCCATGTCGATCACACGCTGCAACGCAGGCTCGGTGGTGGGATGAATAACAAGGCCCTCACTTGGGATAGTGCGCACCAAGTGGTGGAACTGGCGCTCAATCGCCGGCAGATCGGGGAAGATATCCGCGTGATCGAACTCAAGGTTATTCAGGATCGCTGTGCGTGGGCGGTAATGGACGAACTTGGAGCGCTTGTCGAAAAAGGCGCTGTCGTATTCATCGGCCTCGATCACAAAAAACGGGGTCTGGCCCAGGCGCGCCGATACCGAGAAGTTCTGCGGCACACCGCCAATCAGGAAACCCGGGCTCATGCCTGCATGCTCCAGCACCCAGGCCAGCATGCTGCTGGTGGTGGTCTTGCCGTGAGTGCCCGCCACTGCCAGGACCCAACGGCCCTGCAGCACATGGTCCGCCAGCCACTGGGGGCCGGAGACGTAAGGCAAGCCTTTGTTCAGTACGTATTCCACCGCCGGGTTGCCGCGAGACATGGCGTTGCCGATGACGACCAGGTCCGGCACCGGGTCGAATTGCGAAGGGTCGTAACCTTGGGTCAGCTCAATCCCTTGCGCCTGTAGCTGCGTGCTCATGGGTGGATAAACATTGGCATCGGAGCCTGTTACGTGATGGCCCAGCTCTTTGGCCAGAACCGCCATCGAACCCATGAACGTACCGCAGATACCCAGAATATGAATGTGCATAGTCGACCTCGTAAACATCGAGGCAGGTTAGCGTAGGGTGGGAAAGTTCGCACGCTTTAGCTGAGCACGAAACGCTCGCCGGTAGGATCCGGCACAAGGGAGGCCTTGAACCGCGCTGCCGGCGTTTTTAAGCTCAGCGGCTTTCAAGGTAGCGCGTGAGACAAAAAACGAGCAGTTCGCAATAACCAGGTTACTCCGACAGCGCCCCTTACTGCATGGCGTCCCGTGAAATGCCATGTTTGCGTAACTTGCGGTACAGCGTATTGCGACTGACCCCCAACTGTTCAGCCACATGGCTCATATGCCAGCGCTGCTGCGCCAACGCGTTGAGCAATGCCTGGCGCTCGGCGTTCTCCAGCGGCGAGGCGCACGGCGCATCCACCCTCGCCCCTTGCGGCTGCGCTTGGCGAATCAGGGCCGGCAAGTCTTCAAGACCGACTCGCCCGCCCTCACAGAGCGCCACTACCGTGCGCAACACCGTACGCAACTGCCGCAGGTTGCCGGGCCATTGGAATGCTAACAAGGCCTGGCGCGCAGGTTCGTCCAGCATTACCTGCTCGTTGCCCGCTTCCTGGGTCAGGAGGAAGTCCAACAGTTGCGACTTGTCACTGCGTTCGCGCAACGGCGGCAGGGCCACTTCCAAGCCGTTCAAGCGGTAATACAGGTCTTCGCGAAAACTGCCATCGGCCACGCGCTCCAGCAAATTACGGTGCGTGGCGCTGATGATGCGCACGTTCACCGCTTGAGGTTCGCCGCCGATAGGCACCACCAGGCGATCCTCCAGCACCCGTAACAGGCGGGTTTGCAACGCCAGGGGCATGTCGCCGATTTCGTCGAGAAACAGCGTGCCGCCGTCGGCCTGTTGCAGTTTGCCGCGCATGCCTTCTTTAAGGGCGCCGGTGAAACTGCCGGCGCGATAGCCAAACAATTCGCTCTCGATCAGGTTTTCTGGAATCGCCGCACAGTTCAGCGCAACAAAGGCCTTATCGCCCCGCTGGCTGCCCTGATGCACGGCCTTGGCGAAAGCTTCTTTACCGCAGCCGGTTTCGCCGTTGATCAGCAAGGGCACGTCGCGCTCGAACACTCGCGAGGCCTTGCGTAGCTCATTTTGCAACGCCGGGTCGCCCACGCAGATACCCAAAGGCCGTGGCGCCTGCGGCTTGATGATGGGTACCGGCACACTGCGCGGCTGGCCTCGCAGCGCTGCAAACAGAGGCCGGCCATCGCGGGTGCGCAGCGGCCAACTGGCCGTGGCATTCGCGCTGGCCCGCCCCAGCAACTGATCCAGGGAGCAGTCGAAAAATGCCTCCACCGGCTGGCCCACCAAGCCGCCGCGCAGCTGCCCCAACAGGTTCAGAGCGCTCTGGTTGACCGCACAAATGCGCCCTTCACCATCGAACGCCAGCAAGCCTTCGCTGAATAACCCGACCGACTCGGCCTGTAGGTGAAAACGCAGCAGCCAGTGGTGTTCGAAGTGGCGCAGGAAGTAGCAACTTTCGATCATCTTGGCCGACAGGTTCACCAGCGCCATGGTGTGGAACTGGCTCTGGCGCGACACGGCTTCGCGGGCCGAGGACACATCCAGCACCGCCAGCAATTCACCATGAGGGTCGAACACCGGGCTGGCCGAACAGGTCAGCCCGGTATGACGGCCGCGAAAATGCTCGTCACGGTGGATCGTCAACGACTGCCGCTCCACCAGGCAGGTGCCGATGCCGTTGGTGCCTTCGCAGGCTTCGCTCCAGTCTGCGCCCAGCCATAAGCCGGCGCGCTCGAATATCTTGCGCTCGGACGGCGCGGTGACACAGTTGAGGATCACCCCACGCGCATCGGTGAGCAGCACCGCATGACCGGCGCCGGAGAGTTGCTGGTGCAGGCTGTTCATTTCGCTGCCGGCGATGTGCAGCACTTGGCGCAGGCGTTCGCGACTTTCCAGCAGGCGCCCGTGCTCGAGCACGGTGGGCGCGATGGTCAGCGCCGGGTCGAGGTGGTAATCCTCCACGCAGCGCAGCCAGGAACGGGCGATGGACGGGTCGCTGCCAGGCCCTTGGGAAAGCTCTTGGCCACGGGTGACGGTCAAGACTTGTTGGGCATGGCGACTGAAATGATCGTTATGCATGTTCTTATTATTCTCCCTGCGTGAGAACGCCCAGCATCCCCCAGCCATCCGGCCATTGCAATCCCGGCCCGACCCACCGGTCACAGGCTGTATCGTTTATGGCACAAACCGTCACCTTGCCTGTATCACTCCCGTCACGGCAAAGCCTTGCAACAAAGCCCAACCTCTTGATTCTGCTGGCCCGCACGGCGATGGCCCGACCTTTGCTCTACGCTTTATAACGCGCTCGCAGCGCTGTACTCCGATAAACATAAAAGCAGGAGATGCCCACCATGCGTTATGCACACCCCGGTACCGAAGGCGCCATCGTTTCGTTCAAGGCCAAATACGGCAACTACATCGGCGGCGAATTCGTGGCGCCGGTCGATGGCAACTACTTCTCCAACACCTCGCCGGTCAACGGCAAGCCCATCGCCGACTTCCCGCGCTCTACCGCCAAAGACATCGACAAAGCACTGGACGCCGCCCACGCAGCCGCGGACGCCTGGGGCAAAACCAGCGCCCAGGACCGCTCGCTGGTACTGCTGAAAATCGCCGACCGCATCGAGCAAAACCTCGAACTGCTGGCCATCACCGAAACCTGGGACAACGGCAAGGCCGTGCGCGAAACCCTCAACGCCGACATTCCTCTGGCCGCCGACCACTTCCGCTACTTCGCTGGCTGCATCCGCGCCCAGGAAGGCAGCAGCGCGGAAATCAACGAACTCACCGCCGCCTACCACTTCCACGAACCGCTGGGTGTGGTTGGTCAGATCATCCCGTGGAACTTCCCACTGCTGATGGCCGCGTGGAAACTCGCACCGGCCCTGGCCGCCGGTAACTGCGTGGTGCTCAAGCCAGCCGAGCAAACGCCGCTGGGCATCAGCGTGCTGATGGAGCTGATCGGCGACTTGCTGCCACCGGGCGTGCTGAACGTGGTGCACGGTTTCGGCAAGGAAGCTGGCGAAGCCCTTGCCACCAGCAAGCGCATCGCCAAGATCGCCTTTACCGGTTCAACGCCTGTGGGCTCGCACATCATGCATGCCGCGGCCGAGAACATCATTCCGTCCACGGTCGAGCTGGGCGGCAAGTCGCCGAACATCTTCTTCGCCGACATCATGAAAGCGGAACCTGCATTTATCGAAAAAGCCGCCGAAGGCCTGGTGCTGGCGTTCTTCAACCAGGGCGAAGTGTGCACCTGCCCTTCCCGCGCTCTGGTGGAAGAGTCGATCTACGACGACTTCATGAAAGTGGTGATGAAGAAGGTCGAGTCGATCAAGCGTGGTGACCCGCTGGACACCGACACCATGGTCGGCGCCCAAGCGTCCGAGCAGCAGTTCGACAAGATCCTGTCCTACCTGGAAATCGCCAAGGGCGAAGGCGCGCAATTGCTCACCGGCGGCAAGGTCGAGAAGCTCACGGGCGACCTGGCCACCGGCTATTACATCCAGCCGACCCTGCTCAAGGGCACCAACGACATGCGCGTGTTCCAGGAAGAAATCTTCGGCCCGGTGGTGAGCATCACCACTTTCAAGGATGAAGCCGAAGCCCTGGCGATTGCCAACGACACCGAGTTCGGCCTGGGCGCCGGCCTGTGGACCCGCGACATCAACCGCGCCTACCGCATGGGCCGGGCGATCAAAGCCGGCCGCGTGTGGACCAACTGCTACCACCTGTACCCGGCGCATGCCGCGTTTGGTGGTTACAAGAAGTCTGGCGTGGGCCGTGAAACCCACAAGATGATGTTGGATCACTACCAGCAGACCAAGAACTTGCTGGTGAGCTACGACATTAATCCGTTGGGCTTTTTCTAACTTAGCCTCTTAACAAGCAACCCGCTCCCAACTTGAAATGCAATCAAGTGTGGGAGCTGGCTTGCCCGCTCCTACACTTGAACTTCGCCAGTAATTGCTACCTCGTTCGGCACACAGATGCCGAGTTAAAAACAATAACAATCAAAGGTACTTCCCATGCCTAGCGAACCCACTGGTTCTTCTGTCGACTTCGAAAAAGTCGGCACCGATTATTTTCAACAACGCGAACTGAAAAAAGGCGCCGCCGGCTGGGTACTACTGGTTGGCCTTGGCGTCGCTTATGTTATTTCCGGCGATTACGCCGGCTGGAACTTCGGCCTGGCCCAGGGCGGCTGGGGTGGCATGTTCCTCGCCACCTTGCTGATGGCCACCATGTACCTGTGCATGTGCTTTTCCCTGGCCGAGTTGTCGTCCATGATCCCCACTGCTGGCGGTGGCTACGGTTTTGCCCGCAGCGCCTTCGGCCCTTGGGGCGGGTTCCTCACCGGTACTGCCATCCTTATCGAATACGCCATCGCCCCCGCCGCCATCGCGGTGTTTATCGGCGCCTATTGCGAGTCGTTGTTCGGCATTGGCGGCTGGATGATCTACCTGGCGTTCTACATCATCTTTATCGGCATCCACATCTTTGGTGTGGGCGAAGCCTTGAAGCTGATGTTCGTGATCACCGCTATCGCCGCGATTGCCCTGGGCGTGTTCCTGGTGTCGATGGTGCCGCACTTCAACGTCGCCAACCTGCTGGATATACCCGTGACCGAGGCCAAGGGCGCCAGCAGCTTCCTGCCGTTCGGCTACGTCGGCGTGTGGGCCGCGATCCCTTATGCCATCTGGTTTTTCCTGGCGGTAGAAGGCGTGCCGCTGGCCGCTGAAGAAACCAAGAACCCCAAGCGCGACCTGCCGCGCGGGCTGATCGGCGCGATTGTGGTGCTGACCAGTTTTGCCCTGTTGATCCTGGTGATCGCGCCGGGCGGTGCGGGGACGTACGCGCTGATCAAATCCGGCAACCCGCTGGTTGAAGCCTTGGCGTTGTCATACGGCGGTTCCACCTGGATGGGGAGCTTCGTCAACCTGGTCGGCCTGGCCGGTTTGATCGCGAGCTTTTTCTCGATTATCTACGCCTATTCGCGGCAGATCTTTGCCTTGTCCCGTGCCGGTTACCTGCCGCGCAAATTGTCCGAGACCAACAAGAGCAAGGCGCCAGTATTGGCACTGGTGATCCCCGGGATTATCGGCTTTGGCCTGTCGCTGACCGGCCAGGGTGACTTGCTGATCCTGGTGGCGGTGTTTGGCGCCACCATTTCCTACGTATTGATGATGGCCGCCCACATCACCCTGCGCATCCGTCGCCCTAAAATGGAGCGGCCATACCGCACGCCGGGTGGCATCTTCACTTCGGGCGTGGCGCTGGTGCTGGCTTGCGTGGCCGTGGTGGCTGGCTTTCTGGTGGACCCGCGTGTGGTGATTGGCGCGGCGATCATCTATGGAGTATTAATTGCTTACTTTGCTTTCTACAGCCGGCATCACTTGGTAGCAGGCACGCCGGAAGAGGAATTCGCGGCGATCCAGGCCGCAGAGGCCGCTCTGCACTAACTGCCGAAAACCTCGACGCGGTGCCTTGCCCACAGCAGGCCCGCGTCATCAAGGAGACACTGTATGGCAAGTTTTTCCCACGCGGTGGGTGCTCAAACCTACCGCTTCGACAGCCTCAAGGACGTGATGGCCAAGGCCAGCCCCGCACGCTCCGGGGACTTCCTCGCCGGTGTCGCCGCCCAGAATGACGGTGAGCGTGTGGCGGCGCAGATGGCGCTGGCGAATATCCCGCTCAAGCACTTCCTGCAAGAAGCACTAATTCCTTATGAAAGCGATGAAGTCACCCGGCTGATCATCGACACCCACGATAAACAGGCGTTTGCAGCGGTCAGCCACCTCACCGTCGGCGGCCTGCGCGACTGGCTGCTCAGCGATGCGGCTGATGAACATACCCTACGCGCATTGGCGCCAGGGCTGACACCGGAAATGGCCGCGGCCGTGTCCAAGATCATGCGCGTGCAAGACCTAGTGCTGGTGGCGCAGAAGATCCGCGTGGTCACCCAGTTTCGCGGCACCCTGGGCCTGCGCGGGCGCTTGTCCACGCGCTTGCAGCCCAACCACCCCACCGACGAACCGGCCGGCATCGCCGCGAGCATTCTCGACGGCCTGCTGTACGGCAACGGCGACGCCATGATCGGCATCAACCCGGCCACCGACAGCATCGCCTCGATCTGCGCCATGCTCGAGATGCTGGACGCGATCATCCAGCGCTACGAAATCCCCACCCAGGCCTGCGTGCTCACCCACGTCACCACCTCCATCGAAGCGATCAACCGCGGCGTACCGCTGGACCTGGTGTTTCAGTCAATTGCCGGTACCGAAGCGGCCAATGCCAGTTTCGGGATCAACCTGAACGTGCTGCAGGAAGGTTACGACGCCGGCTTGAGCCTCAAGCGCGGCACCCTGGGCCAGAACCTGATGTACTTCGAAACCGGCCAGGGCAGCGCCTTGTCGGCCAATGCGCACTTTGGCGTCGACCAGCAAACCTGTGAAACCCGTGCCTACGCCGTGGCGCGGCACTTCAAGCCGTTTCTGGTGAACACCGTGGTCGGTTTTATCGGCCCGGAGTACCTGTACAACGGCAAGCAGATTATCCGCGCCGGCCTGGAAGACCACTTCTGCGGCAAACTGCTCGGCGTGCCCATGGGTTGCGATATCTGCTACACCAACCACGCCGAAGCCGACCAGGACGACATGGACACCCTGCTGACCCTGCTCGGTGTGGCCGGCATCAACTTCATCATGGGCATCCCCGGCTCCGACGACATCATGCTCAACTACCAGACCACCTCGTTCCACGACGCTCTGTACGCGCGGCAAACATTGGGTTTAAAACCGGCGCCGGAGTTCGAGCAGTGGCTGGCGAAAATGGGCATCTTCACGCAGGCCGATGGCAAGGTGCACTTTGGCAACAGCCTGCCACCGGCCTTTCGTCACGCCTTGGCGCAATTGGGATGAAGGAGCCGACTGTGCAACCAGAATTGCCTGACAACCCGTGGCTGGAACTGCGCCGCCTGACCCCGGCGCGTATTGCCCTGGGCCGCACCGGCACCAGCCTTCCCACCAGCGCCCAACTGGACTTCCAGTTTGCCCACGCCCAGGCGCGGGACGCGGTGCACCTGCCCTTCGATCACGCCGGGCTCAGCCACCAACTGGCCGAACGTGGCCGAGACAGCCTGTTGTTGCACAGCGCCGCCACGGACCGGCACATCTACCTGCAACGCCCGGACCTTGGGCGACGCCTGAGCGATGAGTCGGCGCAAACGCTGCGCGACTACGCCCTGGCCCAACCCGGTGGCGTGGACTTGGCCATCGTGGTGGCCGATGGCCTGTCGGCACTGGCCGTGCATAAACATACAGCGCCGTTTCTGGCGCGCCTGGAAGAACAGACCCACGCCGAAGGCTGGTCCTTGTCACCGGTGATTCTGGTGGAGCAAGGCCGCGTGGCGGTGGCCGATGAAATCGGGCAGCTACTGGGCGCCAAGATGGTGGTGATCCTGATCGGCGAACGACCGGGGCTCAGCTCGCCGGACAGCCTGGGCCTGTATTTCACCTACAACCCCAAGGTCGGCCTCACCGATGCCTATCGCAACTGCATCTCCAATGTGCGGCTGGAGGGCTTGAGTTATGGCATGGCGGCCCATCGCCTGCTGTACTTGATGCGAGAGGCGTGTCGCCGGCAGTTGTCGGGGGTCAATCTCAAGGATGAGGCACAGGTTCAGACCCTCGAATCCGACGACCCGGACCTGATGAAGGGCAATTTCCTGCTCAGCCCGGCGGATGACCGATAGCGGCACGATTGCGCTTTTTGGCGTCATTAGGCAGCATCGAGTCACGGCCGCTCGTGTGGTCATACCCCATTTGGAAGTTGAGGCCTGGCATGCGGATTACTCAAGCGACCCTGGAACACCTGGACCTGTTGACCCCGTTGTTCGTCAAATACCGCGAGTTCTACGGGGCCTTGCCGTTCCCGGACTCGTCACGGGCCTTCCTGGAAAAGCGCCTGCGGCGCAAGGAGTCGGTGATCTACCTGGCCCTGGCCGACGATGACGACAAGCGGCTGCTGGGGTTTTGCCAGCTGTATCCGAGTTTTTCTTCGCTGTCGCTCAAGCGGGTGTGGATCCTCAACGACATCTATGTGGCCGAGGACGCACGCCGGCAACTGGTGGCTGACAACCTGATGCGCACGGCCAAGAAAATGGCCAAGGACACCCACGCTGTACGGTTGCGGGTATCGACCAGCAGCGATAACGACGTGGCGCAGAAGACCTATGAATCGATTGGGTTTCGCGAAGACACCGAATTCAAAAACTACGTGTTGCCGATCAACGAAGACTGAAAACCAGTCAGCCAGACACCGCACTATCCTTGTGGGAGCTGGCTTGCCTGCGATGGCGGAGTGTCAGCGAGCATTTCTCATACTGACCCACCGCTATCGCGGGCAAGCCAGCTCCCACATTGGATCCGGCGACTGGCTTGAAGCCCAACCCCTTCACAATTTCGCGACACTCCCCGCTACAAAAGCCACACGCTTTTCACCTCTCAATCCGTATAATGCCGACCTTTCAGGGTTGTAAGAACCGCGACAATTACTTGTAGCCTTATTGCCTGAGCTTCCGCACAAGCCCGCTGAGTCGGGCTATTCACACAGGTGCCATCCATGGATTTCAACCCGCTCGACCTTATCCTGCATCTCGACGTCTACCTCGACATGCTGGTAACCAATTACGGTCCGTGGATCTACGCCATTCTGTTCCTGGTGATTTTTTGCGAAACCGGCCTGGTGGTCATGCCTTTCCTGCCGGGCGACTCCTTGCTGTTCATCGCCGGTGCTGTAGCGGCTGGCGGCGGTATGGACCCAGTCCTGCTGGCCGGCCTGCTGATGCTGGCGGCCATCCTCGGCGATAGCACCAACTACGTGATCGGACGAACGGCGGGCGAGCGCTTGTTCAGCAACCCGAACTCCAAGATCTTCCGCCGCGACTACCTGCAAAAAACCCACGACTTCTACGACAAGCACGGCGGCAAGACCGTGACCCTGGCGCGCTTCCTGCCGATCCTGCGTACCTTCGCGCCGTTCGTCGCGGGCGTGGCCAAGATGCCGTATCCGCGCTTCTTCGGCTTCAGCGTACTGGGCACCATCCTGTGGGTCGGTGGCTTGGTGACCTTGGGTTACTTCTTCGGCAACGTGCCTTTTATCAAGAAGAACCTGTCGCTGCTTGTGGTGTTCATCATCCTGCTGTCACTGGTGCCGATGATTATTGGCGTAGTGCGCAGCCGCTTTGGCCGCACGTCCTCCGAAGCCAACCCGCACTGACCGCCCGTGTGGTCCCTCAGCGCCTGGCGTCGCCGGCGCCTGCTGGCCAAGCACCCGATTGCCGATGACACCTGGCAACGGGTGCGCCACCACCTGACCTTCCTCGACGGCATCACGCCGGAGCAAGACCAGTGGCTGCGCGAAGCCTGCGTGGTGTTCCTCAGCGAAAAACACCTCACCGCCCTGCCCGGCGTCGAACTGCATCAGGAACAACGCCTGTTGCTCGCCGCCCAGGCGCAATTGCCGCTGATGAACCTGGGCGACCTCGACTGGTACCAGGGTTTCCATGAGATCGTGCTGTACCCCGACGACTTCCTCAGCCCGCAACGCCATCGCGATGCCAGTGGCGTGGAGCACGAATGGGACGGCGAACACAGCGGCGAAGCCTGGCAACAAGGCCCGGTGATTCTCGCCTGGCCTGGTGTGCTCGCCAGCGGCCAATGGGAAGGCTACAACCTGGTCATCCACGAGCTGGCGCACAAGCTGGACATGCTCAACGGCGACGCCAACGGCCTGCCGCCGCTGCACCATGACATGCGCGTGCAGGACTGGGCCAGCGTCATGCAAGGCGCCTTCGATGACCTCAACCGCCAGTTGGACGCCAACCCGGACGCCGAGACCGAGATAGACCCTTACGCTGCGGAAAACCCGGCGGAGTTCTTTGCCGTCACCAGCGAGTATTTCTTCAGCGCCCCGGATTTACTGGTCAACAGTTATCCACAGGTGTACGCCCAACTCAGCCGCTTTTATCGCCAAGATCCGCTGGCCCGCCTGACTCAACTGCAAGCCAGCGACCCGCGCTACTCGCCACAGGGCGAATGACCGTACGACGCTTGGCGCATGGCATCGGCGTCAGAATATGCCTATAATCGCCGCCACTTTTAGGCCAATCCGGCCATGTCATATGGCCAACTAACGGGGGCAACGCCCAATGAGCTACAGCAAGATTCCGGCTGGCAAAGACCTGCCGAACGACATCTACGTCGCCATCGAAATTCCGGCCAACCACGCGCCGATCAAATACGAAATCGACAAAGACAGCGACTGCCTGTTCGTTGACCGTTTCATGGCCACCCCGATGTTCTACCCGGCCAACTACGGTTTCATCCCCAACACCCTGGCTGACGACGGTGACCCCCTCGACGTGCTGGTCGTGACCCCTTACCCGGTCACCCCAGGCTCGGTTATCCGCGCCCGCCCAGTCGGCATCCTGAACATGACCGACGACGGCGGCGGCGATGCCAAAGTCATCGCAGTGCCACACGACAAGCTGTCCCAGCTGTACGTGGACGTGAAGGAATACACCGACCTGCCGCCACTGCTGCTGGAACAGATCAAGCACTTCTTCGAGAACTACAAAGACCTCGAAAAAGGCAAATGGGTGAAGATCGACGGTTGGGGCAACGCAGACGCCGCCCGCGCCGAGATCATGAAGTCGGTTGCTGCCTACAAAGGCTGATACCCGCACCTCAGTGCCACGGCAAATAAAAAGCCCCGTTAATTCGGGGCTTTTTTATGGGCCAGACTAAACATCAAGTTCAATGTTTAGTTGCAGCGTTTAACCAAGTTGCACATATGAAAGATCAAGCCATAACTAAGCCAGATCCTACAACTGCAAATCAACGCATGGTTTATTTGATGGGACTTTCCGGCCAGTAAACTCTGCGTTTATGAATACATCAGGTGATCGTTTAAAAGCACTACTACGGGAAGTTCATCTTTCCGCCTCCGACTTCGCCAAGAACCGCGGCGTCACGCCTCAGCACGTGAACAACTGGTTCAAACGCGGCGTCCCCATGGGCCGACTCAACGAGATCGCAGAATTGCTGTGCGTCTCAAGTCGCTGGTTAAGCGACGGTAAAGGCCCCAAGCACCCGCCTGCCAACTACCTGTTGGAAGGCCCCATCGCAAGGATTGCAACCACCCGCGAAGACACAGGCAAATACCTCACAGGCCCCGCCTGCCGCCCGGAAAAAACCGACGTGGAGATCCCTCTCCACCCCACCTTCACCTCAACCGAACGCATCCGCGTCTCCTTGCACAATCTGGAAACCCTCAACGTCAACCCCGACCGCGCGATAGGCGCCTACATGGTCGACAACAGCATGATCGACATCATCCAACAAGGCGCCACCCTCGCCATCGACCGAGGCCGCACCCAAATCATCGACGGCGAAATCTACGCCGTCGAACACGACGGCATGCTGCGCATCAAATACCTCTACAACCGCCCTGGCGGCGGCCTGCGCATGCGCAGCCACAACGCCAGCGAACACCCGGACGAATATCTGAACCACGAGGAACGCTTCGAGCAAAGCTTCAAGATCGTCGGCTGGGTATTCTGGTGGTCCACCCTCAACAACCGCCGCCCACCGGTGCCACTGGATGAACACCTGCTGGGCTGGGAAGGCTCTAAATCGGAACCGGAGGTGGGCAACTGAAGTGAATGTGGGTATCATGCGCCGCACATTTGGCAGGGGTCGCTTTTAGCTGATTCCCTGCCGGCGAAGCGGAGGAGTTCCCGCGGATGCCCCTACTATTCAGCCTGACGCAATGTGGGCTGAGCGATTTGAAGGCTGGTGAGGTTTGTCAAAAACAAGCTGAGGCAGTCCCCGAGAAGCCGGCCACAAGCCGGCTTTTTAATGTCCGAAATAATCCTGCCCCATCCGAGAATCTTCCTGATAGCTAAGATATTTCGGGGCTTTCGGCCATTTCTCTTTCCCATGGTGTTCTTTAATTAACCCATCCGTAAATATGGCTTTAGGGAAAACTCAGCTAGCCGAGTTTTACAACACCCGCAATCACCACCAAGAAAAAACGCGCTTGATATTTAATTATTGCAACCACAGAGAAACAGCAAACACCTGGCAGATAATTAATAGCATATCGAACACAGAAATCACATTTAATATTAGATGACACACAGACCATAACTCAATTGCATTAACAATAGCCCCCAAAGCGAAGTACACTGCAGACAATAATTTTACCGCAATAAAAAATGGGAAGTATTCCAGAAGGTCGTGGCTTCCGCCTCCCTAAACCCATTGGGAAAAAGTTCTAGCTCACAACCCCGCAACGCCCTGAAAATATTCACGCGCGCTCAAGCTGCAAAACAGAGCATCGCAAGCGCAGCGGCCACTATCGCCTCCAGAACATTGCAACACTAATATTAAATATTGTTTGATTTTTACCAGCGAGTGGACCGCGAAAAAACTGATTTTTCACAACTACCCGGCCACCTCAATTACTCTAATAGAGAATATTTCGATCTTTTTAAAGTCTATCAGCGGGTGCATTCTTATCGACTGATTGAACAACCGCCATCAAGCGGAATCACTGCTCCAGTCATAAACGACGATGCCGCGGACGTTAGAAAAATAACGGTTCCAACGATATCTGATTCAATACCAAGACGTCCGCGCGGCATTGACTTTATTATAGCATCGCCATGCTTACCAAGCATAAACTCTGTCATTTTAGTTTTGAAAGGGCCTACCGCTATAGCATTAACGTTAATGTTTGCATACGCGAGATCGCACGCTAAATGGCGGGTCAAATGGTGCACCGCTGCCTTACTTGTTGAATATGAATAATTTTCAAACTCAGGAACACTAATCCCGTCGACAGAACCGATGTTAATCACTCGAGATGGATCCGCGAGGCTGCCGGCTGCCTTTAACGCGTTCACCAAGCGCTGAGTTAAGAAGAAGACAGATTTCACATTGAGATCAATCACCTTATCCCACCCAGCTTCAGGAAACGCATCAAAACTCGCCCCCCAAGTGACGCCAGCATTATTTACCAAAATGTCGATTTCTGGCTCACACGCCAAAATTTTTTCGACCACAACGTCCAGCTGCGCTAGGTCTGCCAAGTCGGCAGCGATTGCGATCGCCTCACCATATTGTTTCAAATCAGCTTCTGCTTGTGCACAGGCTTCAGAACTGCGAGATACCACATAGGTTTTAACCCCGTTCTGCACCAGCCCTTTGGCAATCATGAAACCTATCCCTCGAGTGCCTCCAGTTACGACAGCAACCTTGCCAGACACATCAAAAAGCTTATTATTACTATTCATTTTTAATGCTACCCACCGGACGTGTGCGTATCAGAGAACAATTTTAAAGCGCTTCGATTTTTGTAATGAACCCGATCCGCCCTGGGTCACACACCGGGCCCGTATGATAGAAAGAGTCGCTCCCTAACAACGTCATACAAATGACACTCTTGTACCTTCTCATGCAACATCACCCGTCGCGATGTCGTATCATTCATCATCTATATTGTTTTTAGTTTGACGACCATGATCGTTTATGTAGCGGACAAGCCCTTCCCTATTCTTTACCAAAATTCTACCGTAATCGGTTTCTATTAGACCCAACTCGCGCAATTCCCTTATTGCTCGGTTAACATTAGGGGCTCTTCGCATTTAAGGGTGTAGCTGATTTCTAAACCCTCCTGACTTCAGCAAGCACCTGGCTATGTAATTGGTTAAATTTCTAAAGCCCAAGGCGGTACCTCGTAAGTGCTCAAGTCGCCCGTTGATAGCTTCTGTTGGACCGTTGCTGGTTCCTGGCCGGTCGAAGTAGGCAAGGATGCTCTCAGCGTATTTTTTCAGCGTTTCCCCCAAGCCTTTCACCTCGATGAGCGCTTTGGGCAAGTCGCTGGCTGTAATGATATTTATGACCTCTTCCATGAGTTTTTTACCACGTTTTCGATCCGGCTCGTTGTAGGCGCTGACCACCCGTTGGTACATGCTCCAGGTGCAATCCACTTCGAGGTGGTGCTCATCTGCAAACAGCTGGAACAGTTGCTTTTTGTTGGCGTCAGACAGGTAGCTGATCCGAGTCAGTAGCGTTCGACGGCTTTTGTAGAGCGGGTCATTTTTACGCCCTCTGCGGCCCAGGATGTCGTGTTGCACACGCCGGCGGCATTCATCCAGAAAGCCTTGGCTATGCAATATGATGCTCCTGCGTCAATTCAATAACCGTGTTGCACTCAGCTCCTGCAACCGCCAAGGGTAAGGCTAACGCCTCGTCTGTAGGTACGCTGGTGGAGCGCACTAGTGGTTACCTGATGCTGGTGAAGATGAACGACGCGACGGCGACCTCGGCGATGGAGGGCTTCAGCGCCGCCCTCAATAACATGCCGCTGGCGATGCGCAAGAGCATGACCTACGACCAGGGCCGGGAAATGGCACAGCACGCCGAGATCACCCAGAGAACCGGTGTGGCGATCTACTTCTGCGACCCGCACAGCCCTTGGCAGCGCGGCAGCAACGAAAACATTAATGGCCTGATCCGCCAGTACCTGCCCAAGGGCACTGACTTGTCGGTACATAGCCAAGAAGAACTGGATGCCATTGCGTTTCAACTGAACATGCGTCCACGTAAGCGCTTCGATTTCAAATGTCCTATCGAAGTCATGAGCGAAGTGATGCAGAAAGCCTTGGCTATGCAATATGATGCTCCTGCGTCAATTCAATAACCGTGTTGCACTCAGCTCCTGCAACCGCCTTTTCTAAGATCCTCGACTCCTTTTCCAGCCGGTCAGATTTTTTCTACACCCTTAAATGCGAAGAGCCACATTAGGTCGAGCACTGCCAACCATCAAGCCTATATCTGATTGGGACAAACTCAGGCTGACAGCAACTTTTTCTGACTTTTGCATCTGTGCCAAAGAAACAAACCGAGACGCTATGCGGGCGGCGACCGGCAGCGTCAAAAGCTCCTCGATTATCTGAAGCGCACCTTTGAGTCGACGATTAGTCTGCGCAACTATAGCCGCTTCAATGTCATGATAACGAGCCCTAAGATCATTAAAGTCACGCGCCCCCCATACTCTTAATACCGACTTCCCCCGCGTGATAAAGTTTATCGAATACGATTCATTGCTAGCTACAGCGCTGTCACCGATTACATCTCCGGGCCTATAGATATAGATCAGAACTTCTTGACCATCCGCGGTTAATATACATTGCCGAACCGCGCCAGAAACAATCTGAAAGACCTCCGTCATTGGATCACGCTGACGGTACAGAGTAATGCCACCAGGCAGGCTACGTATGCGTGACTTTTCACGCAAAGCTTCGCTAGCCGAAGGACTCAAGTCTTCGATCCAATTAAAACCGGTCATTTCATCACTCCCCTTTCGCATGTAATCAATCGTCTCTAACCAACCGACCTATTCGCCGCCAGAATATGTTCAAGGTACGGCTTACCAGGTTGCGCCCTCACCACATCAAATCACGACTACAAGCCGTCACGCAAATTCGGACAACCTGTGGTTGGCGATACGCTCGTCGATTACTGTTATTGACCTACGAAAAAGAGACTACGCGCCAGACTTGATTAGAAGCCAACCCTCCACAACCTCAGCCTTATATATCAACACAACTGCAAAAAAGCCGATCTAAATACCGAACCCTGCCCCCTCGATCAGACTGGCAAATGCGCCCCCACCTTCAACGTGGTACGTCAGCCCCCACAACAATCATGAGTAACACAATAACTTATATATTGTTTAATGCTTTATTACTCTACGTATTAACACGCCACACTAGGATTTAGCTTGAGCAGCTCTCGGCGCGAGTCCAGCAACACTGAATACCAAACGCTCGATGGCGGGTAGGAAAATCCGATGCTCGAAGTCCTTGCGTGGAAGGGATAACTGAGCAATGACCAAGCCGCCGATGGCATGCAAGACGAAGGCAAAGTCGGCGCCTGGGTCCTGCGAGCCGAGCTTCAGAAACGCCTCTCTGCAAAGGTCAGCGTGTATACGTCCCCACTTTGATAGGGCTGGGCGCAAGCTCGGGTCGTGGGCACCGGCAAGATTCAGTTCGTATACAGCGATCCCCATACTGCGATCCTCAATCAGCAGGCGAGTGTTGTATTGGGCGATGAGCGTAGCGAACCGTGCTGGGTCGTGTGCACAGGCCTCTAAGTCAGGAGCGATTTCGCTGAAACTGATGGCGATTTTCTCGCAGGCATGGTCGATGGCTGCCGACATCAATGCGCCCTTCGAACCGAAATAGTAAGCAACCGAGCCATGACTGCAACCCGCCTCCTTGGCCACGCTGCGCAAGCTGAGGCTGTGATGCCCATCGCGAACGATCAGACGCATGGCTGCTTCAATCAGCGAAAGGCGGCGCTGCTCCCCTTTAGCGGAAAGGTTTTCGTCGCAGCGGGACGGCGACGGTTTATTCGAATGCAGTTCTGTCATGACAAGACCTGAGGAGGAAGACGGTTCTCCACGGCCAATTTTTCCGGCTGCGGCATGAGGGGTGATTATTTCAGATACGCGCCTATTGACAAAATTATCCACTCGGATAAAAGTTAAAGTACTCCACTTGGAGTACTTTTCTGTGCAGCTGTCTGCCACCCGCTTGAAAACAGGAGAACAATAAATGAGCACTGTTGCCCCTTCCGATTCCCAGCGTGAAGACCTCTTGGCCTCGGCCGATGATCTTGGGCGTCGCTGTGCGGCCCGGAGCAAGGAGATCGAAGCCAATCGATTCCTGCCTCAAGACTTGGCCGAAGCGCTGGCCGGCGCCGGACTGTACCGTATGCTGACGCCGCGCGAGTATGGTGGACTGGAAGTGAGTGTGGAGACCTTTGTCGAAGTTATTGAGCGGCTGGCAAGCTACGAGGCCTCGGCTGCCTGGTGCACATTCATCGACTGCACCGCTTGTATTCTCGCCGCCTATCTACCCAATGAGGGCGCGTCGGAACTGTTTTCCAATCCTCAGCTAAAGGCGGCGGGTGTGTTCGCTCCGCGTGGCAAAGCCACACGTGAAGTGCGCGACGGCGTACCGGGCTTTCGCATCAGTGGTCGCTGGGCATGGGGGTCGGCAAGCAAAAATGCTGACATCGTCCTCGGTGGCTGCATGGTCCTCAACGAGCAGGGCAAACCAGAAATCCTCGCCGACGGTTTTACAGGTGTGCAGATGATGGTATTCCGTCGAGACCAAGTGACTTGGCTGAACAACTGGGACACGTTTGGGCTACGTGGAAGTGGCAGCGGCGAGTTCGAAGTGCATGACGTATTCGTAGCTGAACATCACAGCGCCTCGCTTACGGATGATGAGCCGCTGCCTCGAACGCTTTATCGGTTTCCCGCATTCGGCCTGCTCGGTATTGGCGTAGGTGCTGTGGCGCTGGGTATAGCCCGACATGCGCTGGACAGCCTGTGCGACCTAGCCAAAGTGCGAACACCGCAGTTCAGCGGCAAAACCCTGGATCAACGTCCGGGCACGCAACAGGCAATAGCAAAGGCCGAGGCTGGCTTGCGCTCAGCGAGGGCTTTCTTGATGGAATCCGTTCGTCAGGCGTGGAATGAGGCCGAGCAGCAAGGTGTGATTGCCCTTGAAAAGCGCCGCGATATTCGCTTGGCTACGACTTACGCAGTAGAGATCGCCCGTAACATCGTTACCAGCATGTATCAACTGGGTGGTGGCTCTTCGATTTTTGACAGTTCGCCCCTGCAGCAATGTCTGCGTGACATCCACGTAGTCACCCAACACTTCATGGTGAGTGAATCCACCTATGAAGTGGTCGGGCGGCTATTCCTTGGGCTCGATACCAACGTCTCTATGTTCTGAAACAGAGGAGACCTCCAATGAGCATTCCTACGGAGTGGCGTTCACGTCTTGCATTGCCGCTAATCGCGGCTCCAATGTTCCTCATTTCTGGACCGCAAATGGTGATCGAGTGTTGCCGAAACGGTGTAATTGGTAGCTTTCCGACTCCCAACGCCCGCACTCCTGCGATTCTTCGAGAATGGCTATTGCAGATTAGCCAGACGCTTACCGAAAAGGATGCGCCTTGGGCGGTCAACCTAGTGGTACACCGCAGTAATGATCGTCTATCGCAAGATCTCGAGTTAGTTGAAGAGTTCAAGCCACCACTCGTGATCACTGCGCTTGGCAGTCCCAAGGCGGTAATCGAGCGGGTACAGAGATACGGTGGCCGCGTACTAGCGGATGTCAACTCGCTGAAATATGCAAGGGAGGCCGCTAAGGCAGGCGCTGATGGCCTGATTTTAGTCAGTGCCGGATCTGGCGGGCATACGGGACAGATGAACGGCTTCGCCATGGTCGGCGCCGTTCGTGAGTTCTTCGACGGCATTTTGGTACTGGCCGGAGGCTTGATGACGGGGGCTTCAGTACGCTCCGCCGAATTATTGGGTGCAGATTTAGCATCCATGGGTACGCGTTTCATTCCTTGCCAAGAAAGCCTCGCTGATGAGCACTACAGGAAAATTCTAGTGGAATCTGGCTTCGAGGATCTGGTGCTAAGCAACCAAGTCACCGGTGTGGCAGCCAACTGGTTGCGGCAGAGTTTGGATCTTGCGGATATCACTGATGACAACCCGGGCAAGTCCACGGCGATCGACTTCGCCGATCCCAAAGGCGCAAAACGACGCTGGACTCAAGTACGGTCCGCGGGACACGGCGTGGATGCGATCAAGCGTTCGGAGCCCGCACGCGAGCTAATCGCCGGTTTGGTCAACGACTACTGGCAGGCCGTTCGCCGGCCGGCCTTCATCTGCACGGAAGAGACACTGAAATGAAAAAACCTTATATCGTGGCTATCGGTGGCACTACTCGCTCCGGTTCAATGACTGAGCGAGTGCTGCTCAACGTCCTCAGTCATGCAGAAAACGGTGGAGCTCGCATCAAACTGTTGGGGGGAGAAAAACTGCAGTTACCCCTGTATGGCTCAGCACCGGTTTCCCACCCACTGGTGCAGGATTTGCTCAACGAGATACGGCAAGCCGATGGCGTGATTCTGGCCTCGCCCGGTTATCACGGAGCGCTTTCTGGATTGATGAAAAACGCTCTCGACTATATGGAGGAGGCGCGTGGCGATGCGCATCCCTACCTAAGTCGTCGCGCCGTGGGCTGCATCGGTTTAGCGGCAGGCTGGCAGGCCGGCGCGGCTACCCTAGTGGGATTGCGCAGTATCGTTCATGCATTGCGTGGCTGGCCCACACCTATGGGCGTTGTGATCAATTCGACGCAGACAACTTTCGAGGCGGACGGTGCATGCAATGACGAACTGGTGGATAAACAATTACAAATCATGACCGACCAAGTGCTGGAGTTCTGCCAAATGTCTCATTGACGTAATGCCAACTTCGCGCTCTGAAACTTTGACTGATCTTACGCCGAATCGGCCACTCTATATGAATTGGTAAATCGTCCGATCATCACGCGTAAACGCCTATTGCAGCGCGCGGCCTTATACAACTTACATCCAATTTGTCAACGGGGGTTTAAACGGACCCAAGTATCTGGAAACCTTGGTATGACCGAGGCGCGAAGATCATGTTATCAGAGTTATATAGTCGGCCTCGGCCCCATCGCTATCCAGAATACTCTGCATAGCGACAGGCAATATACCATGATATTGTCGGTACAGTCCGCGGCCAGAAAACCACTGTAGAGGTCGTTTAAAGACGAAACCTTTATATCGTCAGGGTTGTTCTGGCAAAGATGAGGAACAGCCAGTAAATCTGACAACCACCGTAGCGGAGCAATTACCCGGCAGGGCGCCGAAGTGCGATATCAACATCGCCCGGTCAAAAGCGATAAGTCATCTGCGCTGTCAGTCCATGTGCGCTATTTTCGTACTTCGCACTGTATGCGGGCTGGAGACCGGATGAGTTTGACTGACTGACCGGAGCAGCGTTTTCCCAAAGGTAAGCATATGCAATGTCGAATGTCAGCTCGCTCAAGGGAGAGTAACCTGCGCCAACAGTCACTGTTCGACGATCCCCCACAGGGATGCGAACGATCCGATCTTCGTTCGTCGTCGGAGACGGATCGTAGGCAAAGCCAGTTCGCAGCACCCACTGCGGTGTCAATTGGTAGGCAGTACCTACAGCCACTGACCAAATATCACGAAAGTTGACCTCCTCACCCACCGTCCCAAATCCTAAAGCGACGCCGAGCGGAGGGATTCCCTCATTCTCAGCAGTCAAATCCTTCAGGCGACTCCAGCGTGTCCAAGTTGTGCCAAGGTAACCAGTCAACTTCTCATCGAAGCGGTATGTCAGTGAGGTGTCGACAGACTCTGGAAGAGTGACATCCATGCTCGTGCCGTATCGACCGTTCAAGCGAAAAGCAGCGGGGGACTCCGAAACGCTGATGTGGCCTTTGAGGCTATAATCAACCTTGGAATGGTAGGCTAAGCCCCACGTGGCGGACTCACTGATGTCGATCATCACACCAAGGTTATAACCGATAGCAGTATCATCCCCCTTAATCTTGAGTTCGGTATCTTTTCCAGTTGGGTTAAGCGCTGCGGTGGCCAAGTCATTCTTCAACTTGCCATCAAGACGATTTATGGTTAAACCTCCTCCGACAGAAATGAAGTCATTGATTCGGAAGCTGATGGTTGGCTGGAAAGTGATGACTTTTACCATACTATATGAACCGTGATAGCGACCTTGGAACGAAGACTCATAGTCGTTGATCAGTCCGAACGGCGCATACACACCTATCCCAACACTGACGTCATCACTCAAGGGGGACGAAGCGTACCCAAACGGAATGGTTGTAATAGGAGCTGAATCACCCTTATTAGTACCTCGAGCACCGCTCGATACATTTTTTATATCAATGCTCGGATCAATGACTGCAAAACCACCGCTGATCTCCGAACGCTTGAGCTTTACTAATCCTGCGGGATTTCCGTAGATAATACTTGCGTCCAGAACAGTCGATGCCCTGCCAGAAAATGCCGTGCCCGCCCCACTTGCACTTTGCTCATTAACTGTGACGCCGTTGGAATATGCTTGAAGCGATATAGCACAAGCACTCAGGGCAAAAACTCGAGAAACAGTCTTTTTATACATTGTTATCCGACTCCGATTCGTAAAATGGCCCTTTGACGAATACACAAAGGGCCCTACCACGCGCGCATGCACTTTTCACAACGTGCGTGAAACATGGGAGTTCTAATTCTATTAAGGCGAGAAAGCCCAAAGTGTCACCTAGGAGACAATCTGCTCGAGAAAATCGTCTGAATAAGCAAAACGGGAGAGCAAACCGAAAAATCGTGACCTCTCGATCGTCCCAATACGCTTAGACAACGAGTAGAACCGGCCTGACCGAATTGAGTATTTTCCGCAACTACCACCAACGCTTGAAAAACTGCCACTCAATAAAATTGCTATGTCAGTGAGACATGAGTCGCGTGACGACATCGAATCCAAAACAACGTTATCCATAGCAAAGTTCCAATCGCTAATTGAAGCGGTCATTTGTGGAACTAAGGATGGTCTGAAGTAGTTGTGTATTTCTGGCTGACTTCAGCCCCTGCCGATTTTAAAAGCGGCAAATCGATCAAAAACGCTCAGATCACCCGCTTATTTCTGTGTTTTTAGCCGCCGCGAGCA
>NZ_WKFA01000060.1:0-35125 GCF_021605325.1 Pseudomonas sp. PA-7-1E | reverse complement strand
GTCATCGCTCGTTCTTCCCTGATAGCAAAGGCCTCAACTGACTGAGATGGCAATGACAAAATCACGTTCGAAAAAGGCGCTGTATATCGGCCTGCCGCTGGCCCTCGCTATCGGCGCCGGGGCTGGCTTGCTGGTCTGGGATCAGTGGTTCAAGGGCAACGCCGGCTACCCGCTGGAGGTGATCAAGCAGGCCAATGAAATGCAGGATCGCCTGTTGTCGTTCGACAGCCACATCACCCTGCCCCTGGATTTCGGCACGGCGGGCAACGAGGCCGACAAGGATGGCAGCGGCCAGTTCGACCTGGCCAAGGCCGCCCGCGGCCGATTGTCGGGCGCCGCGCTGACGATCTTCGGCTGGCCGGAAATCTGGAACGGCGCCAACGCCCCACACAAGCCCACCGACGGTTTTGTCGAAGAGGCCCGGCACGAGCAGGAAGTGCGCTACAAGATCATCTCCGGCATGGTGCGTGACTTTCCCAACCAGGTGGGCATTGCCTACACACCGGACGATATGCGCCGCCTGCACGGCGAAGGCAAGTTCGCGATTTTTATCAGCATGCTCAACGCCTACCCCTTGGGCAATGACCTCAACCAGCTGGACTTGTGGGCCGCACGCGGCATGCGCATGTTCGGGTTCAGCTACATCGGCAATAACGCCTGGTCCGACTCGTCGCGCCCGCTGCCGTTCTTCAATGACTCCACCGATGCCCTCGAGGGCCTGTCGCCTATCGGCCAGCAAGCGGTGCATCGCCTCAATGACCTGGGGGTGATCATCGACGTGTCGCAGATGTCGACCAAGGCCCTGGAGCAAGTCGCGCAGTTGAGCCGCACGCCGATGGTGGCGTCCCACTCGGCGCCACGGGCATCGGTGGACATCCCGCGCAACCTCAGCGACAAGGAGCTGCAACTGATCAAGAACAGCGGCGGCGTGGTGCAAGTGGTGGGTTTCCCCACCTACCTGCGCCCCTTGAGCCAGCCGACCCAGGACAAGCTCAATACCTTGCGCGCACGCTTCGACCTGCCGCCACTGCCCAACCTGGCCATGGCCCTGATGCCCGGCGATGCAATCATTGCCGCCTGGCCCGAGCAACGCTTCGGCCAATACGCCAGCGCGCTGTACGGCATTCTCGAGGAAGAACCCAAGGCCACCCTCAAGGACCTGGGCGACGCCATCGACTACACCGTGCGCAAGATCGGCATCGATCATGTCGGCATTGCCTCGGACTTCAACGACGGCGGCGGCCTCCAGGGCTGGGAGAACGTCGGCGAGGTGCGCAACGTCACTGCCGAACTGATCCAGCGCGGCTACTCCGAAGCCGATATCGCCAAGCTGTGGGGAGGCAACTTCCTGCGGGTGTGGGACCAAGTACAAAAAGCCGCCAAGCCATTGGCCAATCGCTAACCACCACGAAGTAAGTCCATGACCGACCGCCGTACATTTCTCAAGCAGGCCGGCGTCTTTGCCGCGAGCCTGCCGCTGGGCACCGCGTTGCTGCCTCAGGCAGTAGCCGCTGTTACGAACGACCCATGGACGGGATTGAAGCAACTGTTCAACCAGGACCCCAATTACCTGCACTTTTCCAACTTTCTGGTGGCCTCGCACCCCAGGCCCGTGCGCGAGGCCATCGAACGCTACCGCCAACAGATCGACCGCAACCCTGGCCTGGCCATGGACTGGGACCTGCAGGAAACCTGGAAGCGTGAGGGCCAGGTACGCGAGTGGGCCGGCCGCTACCTGAACGCCACGCCAGCGCAGATCGCCCTGACCGGTAGCACGTCCGAAGGGCTGGCGATGATCTATGGCGGGATCAAGGTGCGCGCCGACCAGGAAATCCTCACCACGGTGCATGAGCATTACGCCACCGCGTTCAGCCTGGACTTCCGGGTACGCAAGGAGCACACCCAGGTTCGCAAGATACGCCTGTTCAAAAACCCCAATCAGGTCTCGGCCGATGAAGTGCTGGGCAACATCCAACGCAACATTCGCCCCAACACCCGCGTGCTGGGCATGACCTGGGTGCAATCCGGCAGCGGCGTAAAACTGCCCATCGGTGAGATCGGCAAGCTGGTGGACGAACACAACCGCAACCGCGACGAGCCGGACCGCCTGCTTTATATCGTCGATGGTGTGCATGGCTTCGGCGTGGAAGACCTCGACTTCCCCGCTATGCACTGCGACTTCTTCATCGCTGGCACCCACAAGTGGATGTTCGGCCCGCGGGGCACCGGCCTGGTGTGCGCCCGCGAGACCGAAAACAAATTCGTCACACCGATGATTCCGACCTTCTCCGAAGACAAAAACTTCGCCACGACCATGACGCCCGGCGGCTATCACGCCTTCGAACATCGCTGGGCCGCCGACGAAGCCTTCAAGCTGCACCTGCAACTGGGCAAGGCGCCGGTGCAGGCACGCATCCATGCCCTCAACACCGAACTCAAGGACCAACTGCTGGCCCACCCGCAGATCGAACTGGTGACACCGCGCAGCCCCGAGCTGTCAGCCGGATTCACCTTCTTTCGGATCAAGAACCGGGACAGCGATGCCGTTGCGGCCTACCTGATGAAAAACCGCGTGGTGGTGGACGCGGTGGACCGTGACGTTGGCCCGGTGATTCGCACCTCGCCGGGCCTGCTTAACAACTCCGATGAGATCCAGCGCTTCATGACCCTGCTGAGCCAGCGGTTATGACCCCTTTTCCCTTTGAACGAGACGCCTCCATGATGCCATCCCGACTCAAACCGCTCACCGCATTGGCACTCACCGCCCTGTGCGGCGCCCTGCTGCCCGGCCTGGCCCAGGCCGCTGCCCCACAACCGGGCAAGGTCTTCAAAGACTGCAAGGACTGCCCGGAAATGGTGGTGCTTCCCGCCGGCACCTTCACCATGGGTACGCCGGACGACGAAGTGGGCCGCGAGCCTGACGAAGGCCCGATGCACGAGGTGACCTTCGCCAAGCCGTTCGCCATGAGCCGCTTCCATGTCACCGCCGGCGAATGGGACAGCTACGTGCGCCAGACCGGGGTCAAGATCGCCAATGGCGACGACCGCCCCGGCCGCGAATGCATCGCCAGCAAGCCGCGCTATCCCCAGGGGCCACGGCAGCCGGCGGTGTGCATGGACATGGACGACATCAAGCAGTACGTGAGCTGGCTGTCGAAGAAGACCGGGCACACGTACCAGATGGTCAGCGAAGCCCAGCGTGAATACGCCGCCCGCGCCGGCACCACCGGCCCGTTCCCCTTCCCGTTCGACGAAGGCAAGGGCTACAGCATCGCCCAGCACGCCAACACCTACGGCCCGGCGGACGGCTACAGCTATTCGTCGCCCGTGGGCAGCTACCCCCCGAATGCCTTTGGCATGTATGACATGCACGGCAATGTGTATGAGCGGGTGGCTGATTGCGAGCATCCGAACTACGTCGGCGCGCCAACTGATGGCAGCGCCTGGGTGGAGCCCAACTGCGAGGCCTACCAGATTCGCGGCAATGACTGGGGCGAGGCGCCGGTGTTTTCACGCTCGGGCAATCGCAACAACATCTACCCGCAGACGCGCGGGGACTGGATCGGCTTTCGGGTCGTGCGCGAGCTCTAATACCTTGTAGGAGCGAGGGGGACGCCTAGTTCTTGCTCGCGAAAAACTCATAAACGCCGCGTGTATTCAGGAAGCACGCGTCATCGTTGACGTTTTTCGCGAGCAAGCTCGCTCCTACAGGGTTCGCGCCCGCATGTTCAGCCTTGTTTGGCCAACAGCTCCAGGCCTTCATGCAGCGCCGGGAACAGGCTGTTGTTGAAGTTGTTCCAGCGCAACTCAAGGATGGTGTCTTCGGGCGAAATCTGGGTCTTGAGCACGTCGTGGAACACCTCTCCCGAGTCGATGCCGTTATCCACGTAGTGGAATGACGCACCGGTCCAATACAACGGCTCGCACGCCTGAGTCGCTTTGGTTGCCCAGTCGGTGATCGCCTGCCCACGTGCGCCGTACAGCGCATTCCAGGTGGCGTACGCCCCACGGCGCTCGTAAGGCGACTCGAGACGGGTGATGCCCGGATGAATGTTCATGATGCGCCGCGCAAACGTCGCACCCGGGCGCACCAGTTCGTCGAGGATCACCAGCAAACCATCCAGCACCACGATGTCAGCCTTCAACTCCACCAGGGTGTCATGCAGGCGACGCTCGAAATCCTGCTTGCCGGCGACATGTTCGGCGCTGCCTCGTGGCAGGCGACGATAGGTCGACGGCACGCTGAGCAGCAGGTCGTTGACCAACGTGCCCTGCACACGCAAGTCCGCCGGGTACAGCCACTGGCGACCCGGCTGGTAGGCGAAGCCGTAGTCCGCCACCAACTGCTGGTCCCGCGGGTTGTGCTCATCGTCGTCATACACCACGCCTACGAGGCTGTAAGCCTCGCCCAGCGACGTGTCGTTGAGCGAGCCCACCAGAAACTCCAGCACCGATTTCATATAGCGCTCGTGGTCTTTATAGGCCACCGGCTGCCCCGCCTTGTCGGCGGCGGCATTTCTCAGGGACCAGACATACACCAGGTTCTTTTTCGTCATGTGTTTCGCTCTCGCTCAAAGGGCCACGCACGGCATTGATACACGTGCGCCTACAGAACAAGAACGAACCAGGCCCCGGGCAATTTATCGCTCACTGCCACCGTCCGGCACGCCGCGCTAAATAGTCACGCCACAGCTTCGTTTGTCATGGGTAAGGGTCTGTGTGCCCAGCCCCCTCTTTTCACTTTCCGGGAAGTATTTATGACCGACCCCAAGCGCGGCGCCTTCAAAGGTTTGCTCGCATTGCTCAGGCCCTTTCGCACCATCGTGACGGTCTCCGTCGCCCTTGGCATGGCGGGCGGCCTGGCCATTACCTTGCTGTTGGCGACGATTAACAATGCCCTGCATTCGGCGGGGGGTATGACTCAGGGTGTGGTGTTGACCTTCGCCGCGTTGTGCGTGGTGGCGCTGGTCAGCTCGATCATTTCCGACATCGGCACCAACTACGTCGGGCAACGGATCATTGCCGCCCTGCGCAAGGACCTGGGTGAAAAGGTGCTGTCAGCGCCCATCGGGCAGATCGAGCAATATCGCTCTCACCGCCTGATCCCGGTGCTGACCCACGACGTGGACACCATCAGCGACTTTTCCTTTGCCTTCACGCCCCTGGCCATCGCCGCCACCGTTACCCTGGGATGCCTGGGTTACCTGGCTTACCTGTCCGTGCCGATGTTCCTGATGATGGTGGTCGCAATCATCATCGGCAGCGCCGTGCAATTCATCGCGGGCGGCAAAGGCATCCAGGGCTTCGATCTGGCCCGCAGCCACGAAGATGAATTGCAGCGTTACTACAATGCGATTGCTTCGGGAGCCAAGGAACTGCGCATGCACCGTCCGCGGCGGTTTCGCATGAACACCCACCGCATCCAGGAAACCGCAGACCGCATCAGCGATATCCAGGTGCGTTCAGTCAACATCTATATCCTGGCCAAGACCTTTGGCTCGATGCTGTTCTTCGTGGTCATCGGCCTGGCCCTGGCGATGCAGGCCTACAACCCCAACCCCGACCCCACGGTGATTACCGGCTTCGTGCTGGTACTGCTGTATATGAAAGGCCCGTTGGAGCACCTGCTGGGTTACTTGCCCGTGGTTGGCAAGGCGAAGATTGCCTTCGGGCGCATCAGCGAACTGTCGGAACGTTTTTCTTCGCCCGAGCCCCACTTGTTGATGGACGACAGTGAAGCGCCGAAGCCTGTGGTCAACAGCCTTGAACTGCGCGGCGTCAGCTACAGCCCGCCAGCGGTTGAAGGCAGCCAACCGTTCCACCTGGGGCCGATCAACCTGAGCATCAAGCAAGGCGATATCGTGTTTGTCGTGGGCGAGAATGGTAGCGGCAAGACCACCCTGATCAAGCTGCTGCTGGGCCTGTATCCACCTCAGGCGGGTGAGATCCTGCTCAACGGTACAGCGGTGACCGACCCAGAGCGCGACGATTATCGCCAGTTGTTCACCACGGTGTTTTCTGACTATTACTTGTTCGATGACCTGGTACAAGGCAGCGCCACCCAGTCCCTGGACAGCGCCACCAAATACCTTGAGCGCCTGGAAATTGCGCACAAGGTCAGCGTCAAGGACGGCGTGTTCAGCACCACTGATCTGTCCACCGGCCAACGCAAGCGCCTGGCCCTGGTCAATGCCTGGCTGGAAGAGCGCCCGGTACTGGTGTTCGACGAGTGGGCCGCCGACCAGGACCCGGCCTTCCGCCGCATCTTCTACACCGAGCTGCTGCCGGACCTCAAACGCCTGGGCAAGACCATCATCGTGATCAGCCACGATGATCGTTATTTCGACATCGCCGATCATCTGGTGCGCCTGCGTGCCGGTCAGGTGGTGCATGAGATGGAGCCTGCATGAAATACCGGAATAATTTTTTCCGGTTTTGCGAAGTAGGAACGTCTCACTAGTGGTAATGAGAACTAACCTCAATAAACACTTAGAATTGCCCACTTAAAACATAGAAGAGAAAGCATCCATGCCAGCACGACTCGGTCTCAGCCCCCTGAGCAAAGCGCTATCCATGCGCCGGGCCCTGAACATCAACCTCTTGCCCAGTGCCTTGGCGTTGGCTGTGTCGATGCCGATTGCAGGCTATGTGCAGGCCCAGGAGATCGAGTTGAATATTCCTGCGCAGTCGCTGGGGAGCGCACTGCAGGAATTTGGCCGCCAGACCAATGTGCAAGTGCTCTACAGCCCGGGCGATGTGCAGGGCAAGAACAGCCCCGCCGTCAAGGGCAAGATGCAGCCGCAGCAAGCCATAGCTGCATTGCTGGCCGGTAGCCAGACCACCTATAACCTCAATGGCAATACCTTGACCGTCACTGCTGCTGGCAGCGGTGGCGGGCTGGAGCTGAGCCCGACGCAAGTGACCGCCAACTACTTGGGCAACGTCACCGAAGGTTCTGGTTCCTACACGCCTGGCACGATTGCCACGGCTACACGTTTGACGTTGACCCCACGGCAAACTCCGCAGTCGATCACCGTGGTGACTCGCCAGCACATCGAGGATTTTGGCCTCAACAACATGGATGACGTGATGCGCCATACGCCGGGCATCACCGTTTCCGCCTACGACTCCGACCGCACCAACTACTATTCCCGTGGTTTTTCGGTCAATAGTTTCCAGTACGACGGTATTCCATCGACTGTGCGTAACGTCGGTTATTCGGCGGGCAACACCCTGAGCGACATGGCGATCTACGACCGTGTTGAAGTCCTCAAGGGCGCTACCGGCCTGCTCAACGGTGCCGGTTCCCTGGGTGCGACCATCAACTTGATCCGCAAGAAGCCAACCGCGCAATTCAAGGGCCATGTGCAATTGGGGGCGGGTTCCTGGGACAACTACCGCAGCGAAGTGGATGTCAGTGGCCCCTTGACCGACAGCGGCAATATCCGTGGCCGTGCGGTGGCTGCGTATCAGGACAAGAAGTCCTTTATGGACCACTACTCACGCAAGACCGAAACCTACTACGGCATCACCGAGTTCGACCTGTCTCCCGATACCATGCTGACGGTGGGCTTCGATTACCAGGACAACATTCCACAGGGTTCCAGTTGGTCCGGCTCCTTCCCGCTGGTCAACTCCAATGGCAGCATCAACAAAATGCCGCGCTCCTACAACAACGGCACCACCTGGAGCTCGTGGGAGCAAAACACGCGTACCGCCTTTGCCATGCTCGAGCATGACCTGGGCGACGGCTGGGTGACCAAATTCCAGCTCGACCACAAGATCAACGGCTACCACGCCGATCTGGGTTCGATCCAATTCGTCCAGCCGGCAGCAGATGGCACCGCTGAGATCAACGGGCAGAAATACACCGGCGAGACCAAGAGCACCTCGGCCGACCTCTACGCCACCGGCCCTTTCAGCCTGTTTGGCCGCGAGCATGAACTGGTGGTGGGCGGCTCGATCGGCACCTCACGCTGGCAAGGCAAGGGGTACTGGTCGCCGGAATGGCCTGGCGGTAACAAGGTCGATTTCTATAACTGGAACGGCCATATCGCCAAGCCTATTTACGGCCCTGCCCAACAGCACATCGACGACACTATCCGTCAAACCGGGTATTACCTGACCGCGCGTTTCAACGTGATTGACGACCTGAACGTGATCCTGGGTGGGCGCGTGGCCAACTATCACGTGACTGGCAACAACCCTTCCTACAAGGAAACCGGGCGGTTCATTCCTTACGCCGGTGTGATCTACGACCTCAACGACAACTTCTCGGTATACGCCAGCTACACCGATATTTTCCAACCTCAGGAAAGCACCTATAAGGACCGTAACGAGAAGCTGCTGGAGCCAGACGAAGGGCAGAACTACGAGTTGGGCCTGAAAGGCGAGTTTTTCGATGGCCGCCTCAACACCAGCATCGCTTACTTCGAAGTGCATGAGACTAATCGCCCCATCTCGGATGACGCCTACAACAACCAGACACCTGCCCCGAACAACTGGGCGTTCAAGAGCTCCAAGGCCGTCACCAAAGGCTACGAAGCGGAAATTTCCGGTGAGTTGAGCCCAGGCTGGCAACTTCAAGGTGGCTACACCCACAAGATCGTACGAGACGAAGACGACAAGAAACTCTCTACCTTCGAACCCGAGCATCAGGTCAACCTGAACACCACCTACAAACTCAAGGGCGACCTGGACAAGTTCACCATCGGTGGCGGTTTACGCTGGCAGACCAAAGGTTGGAACGAGATCTGGAACGGGCCACTTGAGAAAAACCAGGACATCACCCAGGAGTCCTACTGGCTGGTGGACTTGATGACCCGCTACCAGGTCACCAAGAACCTGTCGGCTACCGTCAACTTCAACAACATCTTCGACAAGTCTTACTACACCAACGTGGGCTTCTATAACTCGGCCGCCTACGGTGAGCCACGTAATGTGATGGTCAGCACGCGCTGGGACTTCTGATTCCACGCGTCAATCGATCAAACGCCCGGTGAGCGCCCCATGCTCACCGGGCTTTTTTTTGCGCGTGCAGAGATACTGGCGAAGAGGGATTGGAGCATAAAAAAACCCGGACACTGGATCCGGGTTTTTTGTGATTGAGCGGCGGCTTACCTCAACGCCTCTACCAAACTGCTGATAAACACCGCGCTGTCGATAATGCCGTCGTGATCGGTCTCAATCATCACTGAGCGCTCGATGCGCCCTTGGCTGATCACCGTTGCCATTTGCTGCTCGATCAGGTCCTTGAAGCGCCCTGCCCGGCTCATGGACGCCCACCAACAAGTGACGGGCGCCTTGATCGGCTTGAAGTCAGCTTGCAGCAAACGCTCACTGAGTGCCCGGTCAACGTCCCAGGAAATCTGCGCCTCATTGCCACGCAGTAATTCATCCTTGATCACCGTGAAGGCTTCGCCCAAAGACTGTTCAGCCCAGTTCACAAATTCCAGCCATTGTCCCGTTTCATCCTCGCTATCCCGTTGGCATTGCTGCCACGCGTGTTGGATGGACTCGGCGAACTCAGGAAACATAACCCCCAGCAACGCTGCGCGGCGCTCATTGGCTGAGATCTCGCGAGCGTCCTCGACCACCACTGCGTCCCAATAGGGTTTGACCCATTGCGGCGGCGCAGCGTCGATCCAGCCGACAAACTCCACTTCTCGGCCGGCTTGCTCCAGGCCGTAGGCTACCTCCATCGCCAGGTTGCCGCCCAATGACCAGCCACCCACGCGGAACGCGCCTTGGGGTTGGGCCACCAACAATTGCGCGGTGTATTCCTCGACCATTACCTGCCATTGCGGCACCGTGGCGCCCTCTTCGGCCAAGGCACGACACATGACCCCGAACACCGGGCGCTGCTCGCGCAAGGCCAGGGCAATCGCGGTGTAGCAATGCACCGAGCCGAAGCTTGGGTGGAACAGGAACAACGGCGTGCCTTGCGTCTGCTGGTTGAGCTTGACGATCAACGAAGACCGGCTATTGCCCTGCAGGCATTTGACCTGTCCCGCCACAGTAGGGTTAAGCATCAGTTGGCTGACAGACACGTTCACGCCGCTGACCTTGCGAATTCGCTCCTTGAGCATCAGCACTCGCAATGAATGGCCACCGAGCTCGAAGAAGTTGTCGTTGAGCCCTACGCGCTCCACCTCCAGCACCTCGCTCCAAACCGCTGCGATTTGCTGCTCGATCTCGCTAACGGGCGCCTGGTATTGCGCGGCACCGTGAGCCTCTGGCTTGGGCAACGCCTTACGGTCCAGCTTGCCGTTCGGGCTCAACGGCATCTGCGCCAGTACCACCCACTGCGCCGGGACCATGTAGTCGGGCAACTGCTCGGCCAGGTGTGCAACCACCCCTGCCTTCCACTCTTCAAGGGGCTGTTGCAGCACCAGGTAACCCACCAGGTGGGTACCGTCTACCGCCAGCACCGCGGCTTCGCGGACATTGTCGAGCTCCAGCAGGCGCGCTTCGATTTCGCCCAACTCTATGCGCAGGCCGCGCAGTTTGACCTGGTGATCGATGCGCCCGGCATATTCAATCACGCCATCGTCGCGATAACGCGCCAGGTCACCGGTGCGATACAGACGCGTGCCGCTGCCGAACGGGTCGGTCACAAACCGCTCGGCGGTAAGCGCCGCACGGCGGTGATAACCCCGCGCCAAGCCAATACCGCTCAAATACAGTTCGCCCAGCACACCCACTGGCGCAGGTTCCAGGTTGTCGTCCAGCACGTAGCAGCCCAGGTTGGCAATGGGGCGGCCAATGGGCACGGCGTCGCGACCTTCCTCGACACAGGTCCAATGGGTTACGTCGATAGCGGCTTCGGTAGGGCCGTACAGGTTGTACAAGCCGGCGTGAGGCAATTTGGCGAACACCTGTTGCTGGGCATCCGCAGGCAACGCCTCCCCACTGCAAACGATGTGTTGCAGGCTCTGGCATGAAGTAACCGCCGCGTCTTGCAAGAACGCTTGCAACATGGAAGGCACGAAATGCAAGGTGGTGACCTGTTGCTCGTTGATCAGCCGTACCAGCCTGGCTGGATCACGATGATCGCCCGGTGCCGCTACTACCAGACGCGCGCCGGTCATCAGCGGCCAGAAAAACTCCCACACCGACACGTCAAAGCTGAACGGAGTTTTCTGCAACACGCTGTCGTGCGGCGTGAGCCCATATGCCTGTTGCATCCAGCACAGGCGGTTGGTCAGCGCGATATGGCGGTTGCCAGCGCCCTTGGGCTGACCGGTGGAGCCGGAGGTGTAGATCACATAGGCAAGGCTTTCGCCGTGCACCGGGATATTCGGGTTGTGGCTGCTGAAGGTTTCCAGCCAGGTATCGCCACATTCCAGCACCAGGGTTTGTACACCGGCGGGAACCGGCAGTTGCGCCAGTAGATGAGCCTGGGTCAACAGCAGTTGCACACCACTGTCCTGCAGCATGTAGGCCAGGCGATCACGAGGATACTCGGGGTCCAGCGGCACATAAGCGCCACCGGCCTTGAGCACCGCCAACAGGCCAACCACCATCTCCACCGAGCGCTCTGCCGACAGCCCCACCAGCACATCCGGGCCAACCCCGGCAGCCATCAAGCGATGCGCCAGGCGATTGGCCCGGGCGTTCAACTCGCTGTAACTCAAGGCTTGCCCCGCGAAAATCAAGGCAGGTGCATCCGGTGTACGCAGCACCTGAGCCTCGATCAGCGTGTGGACCGCTTGATCCAGCGGGTAATCCACCGCAGTCGCATTCCAATCATGCAATACCCACTGCCGCTCGGCCTGCGCCACTGAGGGCAACGCGCCAAGGCGTTGACTGCCGTCGCTGGCCAGGGCCAGCAGCAACTGCTGGAAGTGCTCGGCCAAGCGCTGGATATGCGCGCCGCTGAAAGCGTGGCGGGAGTAATTGAACTCCAAGCCCAGTGTCTGGCCAATAGCCAACAACACGGTCAATGGATAGTGGGTCTGTTCCAGGCTGTGCACTGCGCCAAAACGCAGCCCCGACGGTGCGCCCTGCTCCAGCGCCTCGGACACCGGGTAGTTCTCGAACACCAGGATACTGTCGAACAGCGCCTCTCCACCCAGCCCGGCCCAACGCTGGATCTCGAACAGCGGCGTGTGTTCATGCTCACGCAAGCCAACGTTCTGTTGCTGAAGTTGCTCCAGCCAATGGCTGACCGACATTTGCGCATCCGGCGTCGCCACCACCGGCAGCGTGTTAATGAACAAGCCGACCTGCTGTTCAATCCCACGCAGTTCCGCCGGACGCCCTGCTACCGTGGCGCCGAATGCTACGGTGGCTTGCCCGGTGTGGTGATGCAACAGCAACAACCAGGCGCCTTGCACCAGGGTATTGAGGGTCACCTTGTGACGTTGGGCGAAGGCTTTGAGGTGTTCGGTTTGCGCAGCATCCAGGCTCAAGCGATGCTCGCCATTCACCGCCTGGGCCGCATCCACCTCAGTCTCTATGGCATCGGCCAGGCGCGTGGGCGCCTGCAAGTTGACCAGTTGCGCCTGCCAGAACGCCTGGCTGACGGCTTTGTCCTGTGCCTGCAGCCAGGCGATGTAGTCGCGGTACCGCCCGGTAGGCGCTGGCAGCGGCTCACCGGCATACTGTTGCAACACCTCGCCGAACAGCTGCGAACCACTCCAGCCATCCATCAAAATGTGGTGATTGGTGTAGATCAGGTGGTAGCTCGTCGCCCCCGTGCGTACTAGCGTCAAGCTCAACAGCGGTGCCTGCTCCAGGACAAAACCCTGGGTGCGTGCCGACTCGGCCAGCTCATCCAGGGCCTGGTTGCAGTCCTTACGGGTCTGCCAATCCAACGCCATAAACGGCAGGCGCACCTGCTTGTAGACCACCTGCAAAGGCTGTTCAAGTTCCGCCTGCCAGACAAAACCGCTACGCAGGATCTCGTGGCGTTGCACCGCCACCTGCCAGGCCTGGTGGAAGCGCGCCACATCCAGGCCCTGCACATCAATGCGCATCTGGTTGATGTAGTCACCCGAACCTTCGCCGTACAGCGATTGGAACAGCATGCCTTGCTGCATGGGTGACAATGGGTACAGGTCTTCGACCTCAGCCACGTTCAGTGCCAAGCCATCCAACTGGTCCTGGGACAACCGCGCCAACGGGAAGTCCGACGGCGTCACGCCCTGATGCGCCGACTCACAACAATGATCAATCAGAGCCTTGAGTTCCAAGGCATAGTCGTCGGCCAAGCATTTGACGGTTGCTTCACCGAACATCGCCTGGCTGAAACTCCAGTTCAACTTCAGCTCGCCACCATAGACCTGACCGTTGATTTCCAGCCAGTTGCCCAAAGGTGCCTGCGGGCTTTGCTCGGCACCGCTGGCATCAGCGGTCGGCGTGAACAGTCCTGGCTGTTCGCCGCTGTCGAAGCTGGCATCGAACTGCCCCAGATAGTTGAAGGTGATACGTGGCTGCGGCAAGGCCGCCAACGCCTGTTGCGTTGCGGCATTACCCAGGTAACGCAGGGCACCGAACCCCAGGCCCTTGTCGGGTACGGCTCGCAGCTGCTCCTTGATGCGCTTGAGGGAAGCAGCCAGGGAATCGGCCGGTACCAGTTGCACGGGGTAAAGGCTGGTGAACCAACCGACAGTGCGAGTCAGATCGATGTCATCGAACAGATCTTCGCGGCCATGACCTTCAAGCCGGATCAACGTCGAAGCCTCGCCGCTCCAGCGCGTAATAACTCGCGCCAGGGCAGTCAACAGCAGGTCATTGATCTGGGTGCGATAGGCACTCGGCGCGTCGTGCAGCAAGCGCCGAGTATAGGTGGCATCCAGGTGTGTGCTCACACTCAGGGCCAGTTGGTTGCTCAGGCTCGCCTGTGGATCGGCGCCCGGCAAGCCGACCGGACTGCCCTGCAATTGCGTCTGCCACCAAGCCAGCTCGTGTTGTAACGCCGGGCTGTGGGCGTAGGTCTGCAGGCGAGCAGCCCAGGCGCGGGTGGCGCTGGTCTTGGCTGGCAGTGTCACAGGGGCGCCTTGGGCCAGTTGCTGATACGTGCTTTGCAAGTCTTCAAGCAGGATGCGCCACGACACACCGTCCACCACCAAGTGATGGATCACCAGCAACAAGCGCTGTGAACCGTCGGCCAACTGCGCCAACACCGCACGCAATAACGGGCCTGCGCCTAAGTCGAGACTGCGTTGGGCCTCTTCGCCCAAAGCCTCAAGTTCTTCGACGCTGTTCAATGTGGTTTGCCATAGCACTTGTTCAGCCTGGTGCTGATCCGGACCACGGTAGGCCGCGCTCCAGCCCTGTGCGCCCTCGACAAAGGTGCTGCGCAAGGCATCGTGATGCACGATCAACGCCTGCAGTGCGGCCAACAACAGCGGTACCTGCAACGGCTGGTGCGGTTGCAGCACCGCAGATTGGTTCCAGTGATGACGCTGGGGAATCTCATCGGCAAAAAAACTGTGTTGCACCGGCAACAACAGCAAATCGCCAGTCAGCGGCGACTGATCCATCTGCACCACACCGTCGCCTTCCCTCGCGACCGTCGCCAGGCTCTGCACCGTCTGATGCTGGAACAACTCCTTGGGCGTGAAACGCACACCCGCCTGGCGGGCGCGGCTGACCAGTTGAATCGAAATGATCGAATCGCCGCCCAGCTCGAAGAAATTATCATGCAGGCCCACCTGTGGCAGGCGTAGCACATCGGACCAGATCGCGGCGATCTTCTGCTCCAACTCGCTCTCGGGCGCCACATACACCTGCTGCATCTGGCTCACATCCGGCAGCGGCAAGCCCTTGCGGTCGAGCTTGCCGTTGGGGGTCAGCGGCATACGCTCAAGGAACATCAAATGCGTCGGCACCATGTAGTCCGGCAAGCGGGTTTTCAAGGCGCGCCGCAAGGTTTCGCGACCGTTTGATTGAGCGACAGCATCACCCAGGAGCGTCGGGTCCAGTGGTACGACATAGGCCACCAGTTGTTTGCCGGTCGGCCCCTCCTGGGCCACCACCACGGTTTCACCGACACTGGCTTGCTCACGCAAGCGCGCTTCGATTTCCCCCAGTTCTATACGGAAACCGCGAATCTTCACCTGATGGTCCACACGCCCCAAGTAATCCACCACGCCATCCGGACGCCCGCGGGTCAGGTCGCCGCTGCGATATACGCGACTGCCGGGCTTGCCGAACGGGTCCGGCACGAAGCGTTCGGCGGTTAACGCCGGACGCTCCAGATAACCCCGGGCCACGCCCTCGCCGCCCAGGTACAACTCGCCGGCTACGCCGATGGGTTGCAGGTTCAGTTGCGCATCCAACACGTAGCCACTGCGGTTACCCAACAAAGTGCCGATGGGCGCGTAGACGGCGCCACATAGGTCGCCCTTGCGTGCCTTCCACAACAGCGGTGTGACCACGGTTTCCGTCGGGCCATAGCCGTTGAACAGGTACTTGGGTTTCAGCGCGCGCCACGCCAGGTCATAGCTGGCCTGGGCCACCGCATCACCGCCAAAGCAGTACACCCGCACCGCCGGCGGGTTGCCGTCGCGCTCGGCATGTTCGGCCAACTGTTGCAGGTACACCGGTGGGAACACCGCCATGGTCACGTTGTGGCGATGCATCTGCTCGTAGGTGTATTCCGGCAGCCACAGGCTGTCGTCACGGATCAACACGCTGGCGCCGTTGATCAGCGGGTGCATCCAGCCTTCGTGGGAGCCGTCGAAGGCGAAGGACATGAAGTGCAGTTCGCAATCGGCCGGTGAGGTTTCATAACGCTCGCCAGTGGCGATGATATGCGCCACCAACGGCCCATGAGCCACCGCCACGCCCTTGGGCAAACCGGTGGAGCCGGAGGTGTAGATCACGTAGGCAAGGTTGTCGCCGTCCAGCGCCACAGTCGGGGCCGTATCGCTGTAATCCGACCAGGCTTGCACCTGATCCACCGCCAAGGCATCGAGGCCGTCCGGGATCGGCAACCGGTGTTGCACGGCCGAATGGGTCAACAGCAATTTCGAACGGCTGTCTTGCATCATGTACAGCAGGCGATCACGCGGGTATTCGATATCCAGCGGCACATACACACCGCCGGCTTTCATCACCGCCAGGAACGCCATCATGATCTCGGCACTGCGCGGCATGGCGATGGCCACCCGCACTTCCGGGCCGACGCCACGGGCGATCAGGGCATGGGCCAGGCGGTTGGCCTGGCGATCCAGTTCGCCGTAGCTCAGGGTTTGCGCGTCGAACTTCACCGCCACCGCCGTCGGGTTTGCCCGGGCGCGATCGGCAAACAGTTGATGCACCAGGCGCTCGGCCGAAAAGCCAGACTCCGTGCGGTTCCACAGTTGCAGGATCTGTTGTTGTTCGGTCGCGTCCAGCAAGCTTAACTGGCTGAGCTGCTGCCGTGGGTTGGCGACCATACCTTGCAGCAGGTTCTGCCAGTGACGCGCCATGCGTTGCACGGTGCTGGCTTCGAACAGGTCCTGGGCATAACCCAAGGTGGCCCATATACCTTCGGTGGACTCCTGAATATCCAGGTCCAGGTCGAAATGTGCGGTCTTGCTGTCCCAGTCCAGCCCTTCTACCCGCAGCCCTGGCAATTGGTGCTGAACCTGAGCCTGGCCGACGTCAGTCTGATGATTGAACATGACCTGGAACAGCGGGTTGTGGCTCAGGCTACGCTCAGGTTGCAGGGCTTCCACCAGTTGTTCGAACGGCAAATCCTGGTGGGCCTGGGCTTGCAGGGCGCGTTGCCGAACGTGCTGCAGCAACTGCTCGACACTCATCTGCCCATGCACATCCGCCTTGAGCACCTGGGTGTTGACGAAGAAACCAATCAAGCGCTCGGTCTCGCTGCGATTGCGGTTGGCAATCGGCACGCCGACACGTATTTCTTCCTGGCCGCTGTAGCGGTGCAACAAGGTCTGGAACGATGCCAGCAGCAACATGAACAGGGTCACGCCCTGCTGGTGGGCCAAAGCCTTGAGCCCCTGGGTGAGTTCGGGCGCCAGCTCGAACGCCAGGCGCGCGCCGCGGTGGCTCTGCACAGCCGGGCGCTGGTGATCGAACGGTAACTCCAGCACGCTCTGCTCACCGCCCAACAGCTCACGCCAGTAGGCCAGTTGACGTTGCTTCTCACCGGCGTCCATCCAGCTGCGCTGCCATACGGCATAGTCGGCATACTGGATCGGCAGCGCCGGCAACTGCACGTCCTGGCCCTGGCTGTAACCGGCATACAACTGCACCAGTTCCTCGACCACCAACTGCATCGACCAACCATCGGAGACGATGTGATGTTGCACCAACACCAACACATGCTCGTCGGCGGCCAAGCGCAACAGCGTGACACGCAGCAACGGGCCTTGTTGCAGGTCGAACGGCTGGGCGATCAGCGCTTGCACCCTGGCTTTGAGCTGGGCGTCATCGACATCAGCCTGGGTGATCGGCAAGGACATTGGCGGCTCAATCACTTGCACCGCGCCGTCTTGATCCTGGCGGATATGGGTGCGCAGGCTTTCATGGCGCGCCAGCAAGCTATCGAAACTGCGTTGCAACGCAGCCAGGTCCAATTGCCCTTTCAGGCGCAGCGCGCTGGGAATGTGATACGCCGCGCTGCGGGGTTCCAGTTGCCAGAGAAACCATTGCCGCTCCTGGGCGTAAGACAGTGGCAACGGCTGCACGCGCCCCGCCGGCAGTAGGGCCGGCGCCGTTGGCAATAGGCTCTCCTGGGTTTGCAAGGCCGCGACAAACGCCTCCAGCCGCGGGTGTTCGAACACGGCTTTGAGCGGCACTTCCAGGCTCAGGGTCTGGCGGATGCGTGACACCACCTGCATTGCCAACAGGGAATGCCCTCCCAGTTCGAAGAAGTGCTGGTTCAAGCCCACCCGTTCGGCCCCCAGAATAGCCGCCCAGATCGCCGCCACCTGTTGTTGCAACGGGGTGACCGGCGCTCGCCAATCCTGTTGTTCCACGCTGGCATCTGGCTTGGGCAGGGCCTGGCGATCCAGCTTGCCGTTGGGGTTGAGCGGCATGCGGTCGAGGAAGATCAGGTGCGCCGGCACCATGTAGTCCGGCAGATGGTCGCGCAAGGTGGCCATCAACTGTTCGCCCACCTCGGCGCGCTCGGTTTCAGACAGCGTCTGCGCAGGCACCAGGTAGGCCAGCAGTTGGTTGTCGGCAGCCAGCAACAGCGCTTCACGCACGCTGTCCTGGGCCAGCAGCACGGTTTCGATTTCACCCAGTTCAATGCGGAAACCACGGACCTTGACCTGGTGATCGACCCGCCCGACATATTCCACCACACCATCGGCGCGATAACGCGCCAGGTCGCCGGTGCGGTACAGGCGCTCGCCGGATGGGCTGAACGGATCAGCGACAAAGCGCTCGGCGGTCAGGCCTGGCCGTTGCAAATACGCACGGGCCAAGCCATTGGCGCTGGCGATATAGAGTTCACCCACGGCGCCCAGCGGTAGCAGGTTCAGGTCACGGTCCAGCACATACAGGCCACGCCCTGGCAGCGCCCGGCCAATGGGGCTGGCACCGCCGGCGCCGACGGCGCTCGGGTCAGTGCAGTCCAGCACGCTGGAAACCACGGTGGCCTCGGTAGGCCCGTAGGTATTGAGCAAGCGCACATGGCCGAGCCCGGCGCGCTGCCACAATAGTGGGCCGTCCAACGGCATGGCTTCGCCGCCGATATGGATCTGGCGCAAAGCACCATAGGTCCTTGGGCCTGCTGCCAGGCAATCTTGCAGGAACAGCTTCCAGTAGGCCGTGGGCAAGTCGGCCAGGGTAATGCCCTGGGCGATGATCTGCCGATACAGCTCGGCACCGTCCCATAACTGCGGGCCACGCAGTACCACGGTGGCGCCGAGGGTCAGGGCTGGATATAGCTGCTCGACGAAACCGTCGAAGTTCAAGGTGGCAAACTGCAGCACTCGGTCCTGGGCAACCAGCTGCGAGTAATCCGCCGCGATGCCAGCAAACTCACTCAGTGCAGCCTGGCTGATGGCAACCCCCTTGGGCTTGCCTGTGGAGCCGGAGGTGTAGATCACATACGCAAGGCTCTGGGGCTCGACATCAACCGGTAAATTACTGTCGGCACACAACGCCAACTGCGCCTGGACCAGGTCGATGTCCACCGCCAGCACCCGGGCCGGCAACGGCAGACGCCCATGCAGGTGGGATTGGGTCAACACCAGGCCCACACCACTGTCCTCAAGCATATGCGCCAGGCGTTCGCGGGGGTACTCAGGGTCCAGCGGCACATAGGCCGCTCCTGTCTTGAGCACCGCGAGCAAGCTGACCACCATGGAAAAAGAGCGCTCCACGGCGATCCCCACCAGCCCTTGGGGGCCGACGCCCTGGGCCAGCAGGTAATGCGCCAGGCGGTTGGCCTGACGGTTCAGTTCTCCATAGCTGAGGGCCTGCTCATCCAGGGCCAGGGCCTGACGTTCCGGCTGCTGATCAGCCTGGGCTTCAAACAGCCGGTGCACAGCCTCAAAGGGGGTGACACCAGCCGGGGTGTTCCAGTCCTGGAGCATCCTGTGTTGCTCAGCGGCACCCACCATCGGCAGCTCGCAGAGGCGGCTGCGGGGTGCACTCACCACCGCCTGCAGCAGGTACTGCCAATGTTGCGCCAAGCGCTCGATGGTGGCGGCATCGAACAGGTCGGTGGCGTAGGTCAGCGCGGCCCAAAGCCCGTCGGCGGATTCATGGGTGTCCAGGCTCAGGTCAAAATGGGTGGTCTGGCTGTCCCAGTCCAGTTCCACCACACGCAGGCCCGGCAACTGTTGGCCTTCGCGGCCGGCCTGGGCCTCGGTCTGGTGGTTGAACATCACCTGGAACAACGGGTTATGGCTCAAGCTGCGTTCAGGCTGCAATGCCACCACCAGTTGCTCGAACGGCAGGTCCTGATGAGCCTGGGCCTCCAGGGCGCGGCGTTTGGTTTGTTGCAGCAGCTCGGCAAAGCTCATCTGCCCGTCAAGGTCAGCCTTGAGTACCTGGGTGTTGACGAAGAAGCCGATCAGCCGCTCGGTTTCGACACGGTTACGGTTGGCGTTCGGCACGCCAATGCGGATATCCGACTGCCCGCTGTAGCGATACAACAGGGCTTGGAACGACGCCAGCAGCAGCATGAACGCGGTCACACCCTCTTGCTGCGCCAGGCGCTTGAGCCCCGCCACCAGCGTCGGTTGCAGATGCACCTGCAGGCTTGCACCGCGATGGCTTTGCTGCGCCGGGCGCGGACGGTCCAGCGGCAATTCCAGCACCGGTTGCTCGCCGCCCAGCAGGGCCTGCCAATACGCGAGTTGGCGCGCCTGTTCCCCGGCTTCCATCCAGCCGCGTTGCCACAGCGCGTAGTCGGCGTACTGGATCGGCAGTTCCGGGAGTTGCAGGTCATGGCCCTGGCTATGGGCGGCGTAGAGCTGCACCAGTTCCTCCACCATCACCTGCATCGACCAGCCATCGGAGACGATGTGGTGCTGCACCATCACCAGCACATGCTCATCCTCGGCCAGTTGCAACAGCGTCACACGCAACAACGGCGCCTGGTGCAAATCGAACGGCCGCGCCACCTCCTCTTCCACCCGCGCCATCAACTGCGCTTGGTCGACATGCGCCTGCTGGATCTGCACCCGCGCCTGCGGCATCACTGCCTGCCACAGGCGTTCATCGTCCTCGACCAATTGCGTGCGCAAGCTTTCATGCCGGGCCAGCAGGCTGTCGAAACTGCGTTGTAACGCTGCCAGGTCCAAGTGCCCGTGCAAACGCAGGGCGCCAGGGATGTGGTAGGCGGTGCTGGCCTTGTCCAGTTGCCAGAGGAACCACTGGCGTTCCTGGGCGTAAGACAACGTCGGTGTGTCGCTGTCGTGGCGGGTGGGAGCAATCGGCAGTTGAGCGAAACTCATGCCCCGGCTTTGCAGGCGCTGGTAAAACTGCTGGCGCTGCTCCAGAGGCAAGCGAAGAAAGCGCGACACCAGGTCGGTATTAGGGTTGGAAAGCATGGTTCAAATCGCCTCTAGTTCGCTCAAAAAGTCACGAAGGTCATCAAAATCTTCCACGCTGCCGGCGCGGAAAGTGGCTGCGGCCTGCACGTAGGCGCGCAGCGATTCGGTCTGGAACAGTTCCATCAACGGTACGTCCAGGCCGAGCTCGGCCTGCACCCGCGAGGTAATCTGGATAGCCAGCAAGGAGTGACCACCGACATCAAAGAAGTTGTCGTTCAGGCCCACTTGCGGCAGGTGCAGGATGTCGGCCCAGATCGTGGCGATCTGCTGCTCCAACTCGCTCTGGGGCGCCACATACGCCTGCTGCATCTGGCTCGTATCCGGCACCGGCAGGCCTTTGCGGTCGAGCTTGCCGTTGGGGGTCAGCGGCATCTGCGCCAGGAATACGAAGTGGCTGGGCACCATGTAGTCCGGCAGGTCGGCTTTCAGGGCACGACGCAGGGCGTCACGGAACTCAACCTGGTCGGCCAGGCTGGCGTCGGCCGGTACGACATAGGCCACCAGTTGTTTGCCGGTCGGCCCCTCCTGGGCGACCACCACGGTTTCACCGACACTGGCTTGCTCACGCAAGCGCGCTTCGATTTCCCCCAGTTCGATACGGAAACCGCGGATCTTCACCTGATGGTCGACACGCCCCAGGTAATCCACCACGCCATCCGGACGCCCGCGGGTCAGGTCACCACTGCGATACACGCGACTGCCGGGCTTGCCGAACGGGTCCGGCACGAAACGCTCGGCAGTCAGTGCCGGGCGCTCCAGATAACCCCGGGCCACGCCCTCGCCGCCCAGGTACAACTCGCCGGCTACGCCGATGGGCTGCAGGTTCAGTTGCGCATCCAACACGTAGCCACTTCGGTTGCCCAACAAGGTGCCGATGGGCGCGTAGACAGCTCCGCAAGGGTCGCCCTTGCGTGCCTTCCACAGCAGCGGCGTGACCACGGTTTCGGTCGGGCCGTAGCCGTTGAACAGGTATTCAGGCTTCAGCGCGCGCCACGCCAGGTCATAGCTGGCTTGAGCAACGGCATCACCACCGAAGCAATACACCCGCACCGCCGGTGGGTTGCCGTCGCGCTCGGCATGTTCGGCCAACTGTTGCAGGTACACCGGTGGGAACACCGCCATGGTCACGTCGTGGCGATGCATCTGCTCGTAGGTGTATTCCGGCAGCCACAGGCTGTCATCACGGATCAACACGCTGGCGCCGTTGATCAGCGGGTGCATCCAGCCTTCGTGGGAACCGTCGAAGGCGAAGGACATGAAGTGCAGTTCGCAATCGGCCGGTGAGGTCTCATAACGCTCGCCAGTGGCGATGATATGCGCCACCAACGGCCCATGAGCCACCGCCACGCCCTTGGGCAAACCGGTGGAGCCGGAGGTGTAGATCACGTAGGCAAGGTTGTCGCCGTCCAGAGCCACATCCGGTGCCGTATCGCTGTAACCGGCCCATTCTTCGGTGCGATCAATCGCCAGGGTATCCAGACCCTCGGGGACTGGCAGTTGCTGCAACGCCCGGCTGTGAGTCAGCAGCAGTTGCGCACGGCTGTCTTGCATCATGTACAGCAGGCGATCACGTGGGTATTCGATATCCAGCGGCACATACACACCACCGGCTTTCATCACCGCCAGGAACGCCACCATGATCTCGGCACTGCGCGGCATGGCGATGGCCACCCGCACTTCCGCGCCGACACCACGGGCGATCAGGGCACGGGCCAGGCGATTGGCCTGGCGATCCAGTTCACCGTAAGTCAGGGTTTGAGTATCGAATTTAACCGCCACTGCGTCCGGGGTTTGCCGGGCGCAATCGCCGACCAATTCATGCACCAGGCGCTCGGCTGAAAAACCGGTGTCGGCCTGATTCCACAGCTCAAGAATCTGCTGTTGCTCATCCTCGCCCAGCAAGCTCAATTGGCTGATGGGTTGCTGTGGGTCGATCACCATTGCCCGCAAGAGGTTCTGCCAATGCCCGGCCATGCGCTCGATGGTCGCCACGGCGAACAGATCGGTGGCATAACTCAGAGAGGCACGCAGGGCCGTCTGGCTTTCTTCCACATCCAGCGCCAGGTCGAACTGGGCCACGCCTTCGTCCAGGTCCAGGACTTCGACGTGCAGGTCGGCCAGGCGATGCAGATGGCTGTCGGCAGCGCTCACACGGTGGTTGAACAACACTTGGAACAACGGGCTCAGGCTAAGGCTGCGCTCCGGTTGCAATGCCTGCACAAGCTGTTCGAACGGCAGGTCCTGGTGAGCCTGGGCCTCCAGGGAACGCTGACGCACCTGGTGCAGCAGTTGCTCGGTGCTCATTTGCCCGTGGATATCGGCCTTGAGCACTTGGGTGTTGACGAAGAAGCCGATCAACCCCTCGGTTTCCAGGCGATTGCGGTTGGCAATCGGCACGCCCACGCGCACATCTTCCTGGCCGCTGTAGCGATGCAGCAACGCCTGGTAAGACGCCAGCAGCAGCATCGGCAGCGTGACGCCAGCGTGCTGCGCCAGTGCGCGCAAACTGCCCAACAACTCCGGATGCAACTCGATACCCAAGCGTGCGCCACGATGGCTTGGCTGTGCCGGGCGCGGATGGTCGAACGGCAACTCCAGCACCGGTTGCTCGCCGCTCAACAGCTCGCGCCAGTAGGCCAGTTGACGCGCCTGCTCCCCCGCCTCCATCCAACCGCGCTGCCACACGGCATAATCGGCGTACTGGATCGGCAGCGCCGGCAATTGCACGTCTTGGCCTTGGCTGTTAGCGGCATACGCCTGCACCAACTCCTCGACCATCAACTGCATCGACCAGCCGTCAGAAACGATGTGATGCTGCACCAGCACCAGCACGTGGTCGTCCTCGGCCAGGCGCAGCAAGGTGGCCCGCAGCAGCGGCCCACGCAGCAGGTCGAAAGGCTGGGCGACCACCTGCGCGACCCGCGCCTTGAGGCCGGCATAGTCGCTGTCGACCTGCTCGATATCGACCCGGCCCTGGGCGTCAATGACTTGAACCGCGCCGGTGGCGTCCTGACGGAAATACGTGCGCAGGCTTTCATGGCGAGCCAGCAAGCTATCAAAGCTCTCTTGCAGCGCGGTCAGGTCCAACGGCCCTTGCAAACGCAAGGCGCTGGGGATGTGATACGCGGCGCCGGCCGGGTCCAGTTGCCAGAGGAACCACTGGCGCTCCTGGGCATAAGACAGCGGCAGAGGCTGCGTGCGGTCGGCCTTGATCAACGCCGGCGCGGTGACGCCCTCCTCGCCCAAGGCCCGCACGAAATCACCCAGTAGCGGCTGTTCGAACAAGGCCTTGAGTGGGACTTCCAGCGCCAGGGCCTGACGCACCCGTGACACCACCCGCGTGGCCAGCAATGAATGCCCGCCCAACTCGAAGAAATGATCGTCGAGGCCCACCCGGGGCAATTCCAGTACCTCGGCCCAGATCGCCGCTACCTGCTGCTCACGCGGGGTGACGGGCGCTACATGGCCCTTGAGCGACAGGCTGGCATCCGGTTTGGGCAATGCCTTGCGGTCGAGCTTGCCGTTGGGGGTCAGCGGCAGGCTGTCGAGGAACAGCCACTGCGCGGGCACCATGTAGTCCGGCAAGCGCTCGCGCAGCGCGGTTTTATAGACCTGCGACGCCTGCGGCGCGGCGCTGACCAGGTAAGCGATCAGCCGGTCGTTATCGGCCAACACCACGGCTTCGCGTACGCCGTCGAACTCACGCAAGCAGGCTTCGATTTCACCCAGCTCGATACGGAAACCCCGGACCTTGACCTGATGGTCGACGCGGCCGATGTATTCCACCACGCCGTCGGCCCGATAGCGTGCCAGGTCGCCGGTACGGTACAGGCGTTCGCCCGGAGCCCCAAACGGGTTGGGCACGAAGCGTTCGGCGGTCAGCGCCGGCTGCCCGTGGTAACCCCGCGCCAGGCCGACACCGCCGATCAGCAGCTCACCGGACACACCTTGGGGGCATGGCGTGAGACCGGCATTGAGGATGAACAAGCCGGTATTGGCGATGGGCCGTCCAACGAACGGCAATGCCTGATGCAAACGATGAGCCGCCGACCAGATGGTGGTTTCCGTCGGGCCATAGAGGTTCCACAACGGGCCTTGCAGGTCGAGCATGCGCTGGGCCAAATCGACGGGCAGCGCTTCGCCACCGCACAGGCAGGCGATGCCACGCAGTGAATGAGCCCGTGGGCTGTCGAGCAACATGCGCCAGGTCGAAGGCGTGGCTTGCAGCACATTCGCCGCCTGACGCTGGGCCAGATCGAGGATCGCCTCGGGGTCGAGGGCCGTTGCCTGGGTGCTCAGCACCACGGTACCGCCGACACTCAGCGGCACATACAGCTCCAGGGCGAAGATGTCGAACGAGAAGGTGGTCAGCGACAACAGCCGCGCATCCTGGCCGATACTCAACGTGCCGGCCATGCCGCTGGTGAAGCTGCACAGCGCCTTGTGACGAACCATCACCCCTTTGGGCTTGCCAGTGGAGCCAGAGGTGTAGATCACGTAGGCCAGATGCTCCGGTGTCACGGCAACCTGGGGATTGTGCTGCGCTGTGCCGGCCTCCTCCACCATCAGCACCTGCACGCCGTGCGGCTGAGCCAGGTGCCCCAGCAGGTGCGGTTGGGTCAGCAATACCCGGGCGCGGCTGTCTTCAAGCATGTAGGCCAGGCGCTCTGCCGGGAATTGCGGGTCGAGCGGCACATAGGCGCCACCGGCCTTGAGGGTCGCGAGCAAGCCAACCACCATGTCCAGGGAACGCTCCACGTGTACTGCAACCAGCACGTCCGGGCCGACGCCCATGTCGATCAGACGATGGGCGAGCCGATTGGCGCGACGGTTGAGTTCGCCGTAGCTCAGGCGCTCATCATTGAAATGCAGCGCGATGGCGTCGGGTTGCGCCGCGGCCTGGGCCTCAAACAACTGGTGTACACAGCGTTCGCGTGGGTAGTCGGTGTCGCTGCGGTTCCAGTCGTGCACCATGTGCTGCCATTGCGACGGGCTGAGCATCGCCAGGTCGTCCAAGGCCACCGAGGCATCCTGCAGGACCGCGCGCAGCAGGTTTTGCCAATGCTCGGCCAGGCGTTCCACGGTCGCCGCGTCAAACAGATCCGTGGCGTAAGTCAGCGAGGCCCAGAGACCGTCCGCCGACTCCTCGGTTTCCAGGTTCAGGTCGAATTGCGTGCTGTGACCGGCCCAATCCACTGGCTGCAAAGCCAGGCCGGGCAGTTGTACCGGGGCTGAACGCAGGCTGTCCTGATGGTTGAACATCACCTGGAACAGCGGGTTATGGCTCAGGCTGCGCTCGGGCTGCAACACTTGCACGAGCTGCTCGAACGGCAGGTCCTGATGGGCCTGCGCCTCCAGGGCACGCTGCTTGACCTGGGCCAGCAACTGGTCGAACGGCATCTGCCCGTGCACGTCAGCTTGCAGCACCTGGGTGTTGACGAAAAAGCCCAGCAGTCGCTCGGTTTCGAAGCGATTACGGTTGGCGACCGGTACGCCGACACGCACCTGTGCCTGGCCGCTGTAGCGGTGCAGCAAGGTCTGGAACGAGGCCAGCAACAGCATGAACAGCGTCACGTCCTGACGCTGGGCCAGGGTCTTGAGTTCAGTCAGCAGCGCACGCTCCAGATGAATCTGGCGGCGCGCGCCACGATGGCTCTGCACTGCGGGGCGTGGATAGTCCAGCGGCAGGTCCAGCAACGAATGCTCGCGCCCCAGACGAGCGCACCAGTAATCGAGCTGGCGTTGTTGTTCCCCAGCCGCCATCCAGTCGCGCTGCCACTGGGCGTAGTCGGCGTACTGGATCGGCAAGGCCGGCAACCCTGCGTCGCCTTGGTACAGCGCCACCCACTCGTCGATCATCACTTGCATCGACCAGCCGTCAGAGATGATGTGGTGCTGGGTGATGACCAGCACATGGTGATCAGGCGCGACGATCAGCAACTTGACGCGCATCAGCGGACCGTTGCGCAGGTCGAACGGGCGCTGGATCTCTTCGGTGACAGCCTGCTCGATAGCGCCGGCGTCGACCTCTTGTTGTTCAACCGGCACTGCCAGGCTTGGGTGGATGACTTGCACGATGTGCTCGCCCGACTCCACGAAGGTGGTGCGCAGTGGTTCATGGCGCTGCACCAGGGCCTCGACGGCGCGCTCCAGCGCCGCGATGTCGAGTTCACCGCGCAGGTGCAAGGCGGTGGGCACATGATAGGCCGCGCTGGTGGGATCCAATTGCCAGAGAAACCACTGCCGTTCCTGGGCAAAGGACAACGCCAGCGGCTGCTCACGGCCAACCGCCTGCATCACAGGCGCGGTATCGGCCTGCACGCCTGCGCACGCCGCTGCGAAAGCGGCCAGCGTCGGCTGTTCGAACAGGGCCCGCAACGGCACTTCCAGCTTGAGATCGTGGCGCACCCGGGAGATCACTTGGGTGGCCAGCAAGGAGTGGCCGCCGCGTTCGAAGAAGTGATCTTCCAGGCCAACCTGCTCGACCTGCAACACTGCTTGCCAGATCGCCGCCAACTGGATTTGCAATGGGCTTTGCGGCGCCACGTAGGCGGCGCTGGCCTGGTTCAGGTCGGGTGTGGGCAGCGCACGGCGGTCGAGCTTGCCGTTGTGGTTCAACGGCAAGGCATCGAGGACCACCCAATGGCCCGGCACCATGTAGTCCGGCAACGTCTGGCGCAAGCGCGCCGCCAGTGCCTGGGCCTCCAGCGCTTGGCCTTCGGCGGGCACCACGTACGCCACCAACTGCACGCCGGTAGCGCTCGGCTGCGCAAGCACGGCGGCTTCTCGCACATTTGGCAAGGCTTGCAGGCTGGCTTCGATTTCGCCCATTTCGATACGCAGGCCACGAATCTTCACTTGATGGTCGATACGCCCGACGTACTCCAGCGCACCCGCCGGGTTGTACCGGGCCAGGTCGCCACTGCGATAAAGCCGCGCACCGGGCATGGCGGAAAACGGGTCCGGCAAGAAGCGCTCGGCGGTCAGCGCCGGGCGGTCGAAATAGCGTTGCGCCAAGCCAACCTCAGCACCAATGCACAGCTCGCCCACGCCATCGGTGGCCAACAGTTCGAAACCGCTGTCGAGTACATACAGGCCGCGCCCGGCAATCGCCTGCCCGATTGGCACGCCGTAGGCGTCGTTGGCATCGGCCAATTGGCACTCATGCACGCTGGAGACCACCGTGGCTTCGGTCGGCCCGTAGGTGTTGACCAGGCGCACATTGCCCAAGCCCGCGGCGTACCACGCACGCACGCCCTCCACTGACATGGCTTCACCCCCAACATGTACCTGGCGCAGCTTGCCCAGGGAGCGACGGTGCTCGGCGCACTCTTGCGCCAACAGGTACCAGTAGGCGGCGGGCAGATCGGCCAGGGTCACGCCCTGCTCGACAATCTCTTGCGCCAGTTGCCCGGCATCCCAGAGTTCGTCGCCACGCATGACCAGCGCCGCGCCCGCACACAGGGGCGGGAAGCACTGTTCGACAAAACCATCGAAACTGAAGGTCGCAAACTGCAACACGCGGTCTTCGGCGCTCAGTCGGCTGTACAGCGTGGCACTGTCACAGAACTGGCCAAGGGCGGCATGGTCGATGGCCACGCCTTTGGGCTGGCCCGTGGAGCCAGAGGTGTAGATCACATAGGCCAGGTCAGCCGCCGCCGCGTGATTAGGCGGATTGGTCGTCGGGTAGCCGGTCAGTTCGTCGCCACTGGCGCTGAAATCCATGCGGGTCAGGCCGCGGGGCAAAGGCAAGTCGGCGAGCAAGCCGGTTTCGCTGAGCAGCACGTCCAGGCGGCTGTCGGCGAGCATGTAGGCCAAACGTTCCGCCGGGTATTCAGGGTCCAACGGTACGTAGGCCGCCCCGCTTTTGAGCACTGCCAGCAGGCTGACGATCAACTGCGGGCCACGCCGCGAAGCCAGGCCCACCCGTTGGCCGGGGCCGACGCCCAGCGCCAACAGGCGATGGGCCAGGCGGTTGGCGCGCTGGTTCAACTGGGCGTAGCTCAAGCTGGCGTCACCGGACTGTACAGCCAGGGCGTCTGGCGTCGCCTCGGCCTGGGCTGCGATACGCTGATGCACGCGTTCGTTGGCCTGGGGCGCTGCGGCTGAGCGGCTTAGAGCGAGCATCTGCCGTTGCGCAGGGGCGTCGAGAAGGCGCAGGTTGCCCAGCGGCATGTGAGCGTCTGCGAGCAATTGCGCCAGCAGGTGTTGCAAGTTGGCGCTCAGCTGCGCCACGTGCGCCTCGCTGAATTGGGCACGGTCATAGCTGAACTCCAGGCGCAGGCAGGCGCCCAGTTCGATGCCCAGGGTCAATGGATAGTGCGTGCGCTCATGGTTGTACAGGTGACCGAAGGTCAGGCCGGCCGGTGCGCCTTGCTTGAGCGCCTCGGCGACCGGGAAGTTTTCGAACACCAGCAAGGTGTCGAACAGCGCGCCTTGCTGGCCGGCCCAGCCCTGGATGTCGTAGAGCGGCACATGTTCATGGTCGCGCAGGCTGAGGTTGAGCACTTGCAGTTCGCTGAGCCACGCCGCCGCCGACTGGGCTGGCGAGGCTGCGCTGATGATCGGCAAGGTGTTGATGAACAGGCCCAGTTGCTGCTCGATCCCCGGCAGCGGTGCGGAACGCCCGGCTACGGTGGCACCAAAAGCAACGCAGTCCTGGCCGGTGTAACGCTGCAGCAGTAGGCTCCAGGCGCCTTGCAACACGGTATTGAGGGTGACTTTTTGCTCGCGTGCAAAGTCGCCCAGGCGGCGGGTAAAGTCGCTGTCCAGTGCCACGTGATGGTCAGCCATGCCAACCGCGTCCACCGGCTTGCGCAACGCTTGCGCCAGCAGGGTCGGCGCCGGCAATGCCGCCAGGGCGTTTTTCCAGAACGCTTCGCCCGAGGATTGTTGTTGCAGCCAGGCGAGGTAATCGCGGAACTGCCCGAGCGGCGCCGACACTGCCTGCCCCGCATAGTGAGCGATGACTTCACCGAGCAACTGCGCGTTACTCCAGCCGTCCATGAGGATGTGGTGGCTGGTGAAGATAAAGTGCCAGGCCGCACCGGCACCGCGCACCAGCGTCAGGCGAAACAGCGGCGCGGCATTCAGGGCAAAACCGCGTTCGCGTTCGGCCTGGGCCAGGGTGTCGAAATCGGCGTCGGGGTCTTCGATCACTTGCAGTTGCAGGTCGACCTGGCGCTGGATCAGCTGATGAGCACTGTCCAGGCCCAGCCAATGGAAGCTACTGCGCAGGATGTCGTGACGATCCAGTGCAGCCTGCCAGGCACGCCCGAAAGCGAGCAAATCGAGGCCCTCGATGTCCAGGCGCAACTGGTTGATGTAGGCCTGGGCCTCGGGTTCCAACAGGGTGTGGAACAGCATGCCTTGCTGCATCGGCGACAGCGGATAAAGGTCGGCAATCGCCGGCCCGGCCACGGGCAAGGCATCCAGTTGCTGCTGGGTGAGGCGTGCCAGCGGGAAATCCGACGGGCTCACCTGGCCTGCCGGCGTGGCACAACAATGCTCGATCAGCACCCTGAGTTCAGTTGCGTACTCGTCCGCCAGACCTTGAACAGTTGCCGCCTCGAACATCTCCCGGCTGAACCCCCATTGCAACGACAGCTCGCCGCCATATACCTGACCTTCCAGCGTCAGCCAGTTGGCCAGCGGCGCCTCTGGATCCTGGGCCTGGCCACTGCCCTGACTGGCCGGCACGAACAGTGCCGACTCGTTGAACTGACGGTCGAACTGGCCCAGGTAGTTGAAGGTGATGCGCGGCGCGGTAAGGTTCGCAAGGCTTTCCTGTGCGTGTTGCGCGCCCAGATAGCGCAGCAGGCCGAAGCCCAGGCCTTTGTCGGGCACGGCGCGCAGTTGTTCCTTGACCGCCTTGATCGCCTCGGGCAACTCGCCTTCGGCGTGCAGGCGCACCGGGTACAGGCTGGTGAACCAGCCGACGGTGCGGCTCAGGTCGATGTCGTCAAACAGATCTTCACGGCCGTGACCTTCCAATTGGATAAGCGCAGCAGGTTGCTCGCTCCAACGGCTGATCACCCGCGCCAGGGCGGTCAACAGCAGGTCGTTGACCTGGGTGCGATAGGCCGCTGGCGCGTCTTGCAGCAGTCGGCGGGTGTGCTCGGCGTCAAGGCGTGTTTCCAGCTTGGCGCCCAGGCGGTTTTGCAGGCCGCCTTCGGGGTGATCACACGGCAGCTCGGCGTCGATGGATTGGGCTTGCCAGTACGGCAGTTGCTCCTCGACGGTCTGCGCGTGGCGGTGCAACTGTTGCGCCCAGCGCTGGTAGGCACTGGTTTTTGCCGGCAGCACCTGTTCGCGGTAGGCCTGTTGCAGGTCTTCGAGCAGGATGCGCCAGGACACACCATCCACCACCAAGTGATGGATCACCAACAGCACACGCTGGCTGCCATCGGCCATGCTCACCAACGCGGCGCGCAGCAGTGGACCTTGGGCAAGGTCAAGGCTGCGCTGGGCTTCATCACACAGCGCCGCCAGTTCAGCGTCGGTGCCGGCCTGGCATTGCCACAACAGCGGTTCGCTGACATAGGCAGCATGGCTCTGCTGCCAGCCGCCAGCCTGCTGCACAAAGCGCAGGCGCAAAGCGTCGTGATGCTGGATCAACCGCGCCAGCGCGGCCTCCAACCGTGCAGGCTCAAGCACCTCACCGGGCACCAGTAACAAGGATTGATTCCAGTGATGCCGCGCCGGGATCGGCTGGTCGAAAAAACTGTGTTGGACGGGCGTCAGCATCACCTCGCCACTGACCGGGCCCTGGTCGATCAGGCTGACCTGCTCAAAGCGCGCCACCAGAGCCAGGCTGCGGATGCTCTGGTACTGGAACAGGTCACGCGGGCTCAGGCGAATGCCGGCCTGACGGGCGCGGCTGACCACCTGGATAGAGATGATCGAGTCGCCACCCAGTTCGAAGAAGTTATCGTCCTGGCCGACCTGCTCAACGCCCAGCACGTCGCTCCAGATGGCAGCCAGGGCTGTTTGCAGGTCGCCTTGGGGGGCGACAAATGCCTGCTGCTGCGCCGCATCCGGCACTGGCAACGCCTTGCGGTCGAGCTTGCCGTTGGCGGTCACCGGCAGCTTGGGCAGCGCAATGAAATGCGTCGGCACCATGTATTCCGGCAAGCTGCTGAGCAACCATTCCTTGAGGCCCGTTGGCGCCTCGCCTGCGTGTACAAGATAGGCGACCAACTGCTTGCCGCCCTGTACCAATACCACGGCTTCGCGCACGTGTGGATGCTGCATAAGGCGTGCTTCGATTTCGCCCAGCTCGATACGCAAGCCGCGCAACTTGACCTGATGATCGAGACGGCCGAGGTATTCGATTACCCCATCGGCGCGTTGGTGCACGCGGTCACCGGTGCGATACAGGCGCTCGCCCGTCACGAACGGGCTGGGCACGAAACGTTCGGCGGTCAGCGCCGGGCGCCGATGGTAACTGCGCGCCAAGCCAACGCCGCCCAGGTAGAGTTCGCCACTGACACCGGCCGGCACCGGGTTGAGTTGTGCGTCCAGCACGTAGGTGCCTAGGTTGGCGATCGGGCGGCCGATGGGCACGCTGTCGGCGCCTTCGTCGATGCAGGTCCAGTGCGTGACGTCGATGGCCGCCTCGGTCGGGCCATAGAGGTTGTACAGCGCCGCAGCGGGCAACTTGGCGAACACTTGCTGTTGCGCATCCAGGGGCAAGGCTTCGCCGCTGCACACAATGCGCGCGAGGCTCGCGCACGCCTGTACGCCCGGCTCATGGATGAACGCCTGCAGCATCGACGGCACGAAGTGCAAGGTGGTGATGGCGTGCCGACCAATGGTGTCGATCAGGCGCGCCGGTTCACGGTGCTCCCCAGGCGCCGCGACCACCAGGCGGGCGCCGGTCATCAGTGGCCAGAAGAACTCCCACACCGACACGTCGAAGCTGAACGGGGTTTTCTGCAACACCGCGTCGTTGGCACCCAGGCCATACGCCTGTTGCATCCAGCTCAAGCGGTTGACCAAGGCGCGATGGCTATTGCCGGCGCCTTTGGGCTTGCCGGTGGAGCCCGAGGTGTAGATCACGTAGGCCAGGTTAAGGGCATTCAAGGCCACGTTCGGCGATTCGCGGCTGTAGCCGTCGAGCCATAGCGCCGGCTGGTCCAAGGCAATCAACTGGATACCGGCGACGGGCAGCGACGCCAGCAGGCTCTGCTGGCTGAGCAGCAGTTGTATGCCGCTGTCTTCGATCATGTAGGCCAGGCGTTCCTGGGGATACTCAGGGTCGAGAGGCACGTAGGCGCCACCGGCCTTGAGAATCGCCAGCAGGCCAACCACCATTTCGATGGAGCGCTCGATGCATATACCCACCAGCACGTCGGGCCCCACGCCCTGCTCGCCCAGGGCATGGGCCAACTGGTTGGCGCGCGCATCCAGTTGGGCGTAGGTCAAGGTGGTGGTACCGAACACCAGTGCCGGTGCATCGGGGCTGCGCCGCGCCTGGTCTTCGATCAGGTGATGAATCCCGCGCTCGGTCGGGTACGCCTCGGTGGTCTGGTTCCAGCTGTGGACCAGCCGTTGCTGTTCAGCCGCGTCAAGCATGGGCAATTCGCCAATGCGCTGTTCGCCATCGAGCACCATGGCTTGCAGCAGGCGGGTCCAGTGCCGGGCCATGCGCTCGATGGTGGGCGTATCGAACAAGTCATTGGCGTAGGTCAGCGCGGCATGCAGGGTGCCGGACTTTTCATAGGTGTCCAGGGTCAGGTCGAACTGGGTGGTGCGGCCTTGCCATTCCACCAGGGCCAATTCCAGCCCCGATGCGGTGCTGACCGAGGCGATGTCGGCGACGACCGGCTGATGGTTATACATCACCTGGAACAGCGGCGTGTGGCTCAGGCTGCGCTCGATTTTCAGCGCTTCCACCAGCCGTTCGAAGGGCAACTCCTGATGGGCCTGGGCGCCCAGGGCATGCTCCTTGATACCTTGCAGCAACTCGGCAACCCGGGTTTGCCCGGTCAGTTCGGTGCGCAATACCTGGGTGTTGACGAAGAACCCGATCAGCCCCTCGACTTCGGTGCGATTGCGATTGGCAATCGGCACACCGACACGGATGTCGCTTTGGCCGGTATAGCGGTGCAACAGCACATTGAAGGCACCGAGCAGCAGCATGAACAGGGTAACGTTGTGTTTTTGCGCGCAACTGCGCAGTTGCGCGGCCAGTGCCGGCGCAATCGCGAAGTTATGCCGTGTGCCCTGGTAGCTGGGCATGGCCGGGCGCGGGTGGTCGGTGGGCAGCTCCAGGACCGGATGTTCATCGCCCAGGCGAGCCTGCCAATATTCCAATTGGCGCGCCTGCTCGCCCGCTTCCAGCCAGCGGCGCTGCCACAGGGCGTAATCACTGTACTGGATGGGCAGCGCTGGCAGTTGGGGCGCTTCGTTGCGCTCATGGGCGTCATAGCAACGGATGAATTCGTCGATCAGCACGTTCATCGACCAACCGTCGGAGACGATGTGGTGCAGGGTCAGCAGCAGCACGTGTTCCTGCTCGGCAAGCTTGAGCAGTTGCACGCGCAGCAATGGGCCGTGTTCCAGGTCGAACGGCAACAGCGATTGACGGGTGGCGGCGGCGTTGACGGCCTGCTCACGCGCATCAAAGGCCAAGGCGGTGAAGTCCAGGTGCTCGACGGTCACCGACGGCTCCACCGCCACCTGCGCCAGCCGCTCATCAGCCTGACGCTGGAACACCGTGCGCAGGGTTTCGTGACGCGCCACCAGGCTGGCGAACGCTTGCTCCAGCGCTGGCAGGCTCAGCGCCCCCCTCAAGCGTACTGCGCCGGGCAAATTGTAGGCGCCGCTGGCCGGGTCCAACTGCCATAGAAACCACATGCGCTGCTGCGCGTAGGACAGCGCCTGGCGGTCCTCCACCTCCACCCCTGCCGGAATCGGAAACCTTGAAAAATCCACGCCTTCTTTCTGCAAGGCTTGCAGGAACAGTTGGCGTTTTTCCAGGGGCAGCCCGATAAACCGGCGAGCAAGTTTCAAGGAGTCTTCAGCATTCATTTCTTGGAATCCGGGGCAATAGGCGGGAAGCACAAAGGCACGTCGTCCCTATAAAACGAACCGGGCGGGGAAAAATTAGCGGGGGATGGGGGGCGCCGCACAGGCTGTCATCGGGG